>CAJWQD010000031.1 GCA_913045135.1 uncultured Flammeovirgaceae bacterium
CCAAGAACTATCTACTGGAGGGCGCAACAAAATGAAATCAATCACACTTGACAAAGGAATAGATACAGATCCTAAGCTGATATTTAGGATAAATAAAGCTATCAATAAAATCCCCAACCCGAAAAACAATTGTCGCCACATTTTTATTGAATTATCGAAATATTGTGCGATCATAAAATTTTTTGAAAATAATAAGTCATATGATTAGGAAGTAATTCTGGGTGCAATATTCTAATAAGGTCAGCAAGTACAATATCGGGTCGAGCGTATGCCGATTCAAAGAAATCAAAGCCACCATTTTCACCTATTCGCTTATTGTAATTGTAAATACGCTGTTCTTGATAAGCCTCAAAAAGTTCATATCGAGAATCTTGAGCCATCAACTCAGCACGTGTATTAATGGAGGCAACACCTATCCAAAATTGTGCTTCCCTGGCTCGATCAAGAACTGTTTCAAAACTAAGCTCTAACCAACCTGAAGATATGTTACCTCCCCAAATATAGGAACCTCCTGCATCCTTAATGAATTGTGCGGACCAGTTTTTGCCACCTGGTAAGAACCAGGTATCGCCATATACCACTCCTGAAAATACACTGGGTCTTTCTTTCACATTTTGAGTTAAATTTTTAAGTTGATTATATCTTTCAACCATACCATTAAAGATAGAATCCGCAAGATTAAATTCATCAAAAATATAACCAAAAAACTTGATCCATTCGGCTCGACCCAAAGCTTTTTCTTCTAGAAAATCCGAATTATAAACAATAGGTATGCCTGCTTCGGTAATTTTATCAAGGATTGAGGACTCACCACCAAGATCAAAAGCGATGACTAAATCGGGTTGACTGGCTAATAGTAGCTCTAAATTTATTTTACCATGCATACCAACTTCTATTATTTGACCACTCTTCAGTTTGGCCTTGATTTTTTCAGAATAGATATTGTTAGTACCTACAAATCCAACCAATTTGTCTTCTAAGCCTAGAAGCTCTAAATAGGGTAGATGGGTAGTGCTGGTGACAACCACTCGCTCAGGTATCTTTTCGAATTTATATTCAATAGCAGATGTAGCTCCTGGCCAAGGTTCAATGACCTTAAGTTGGTCTTCTTGGATATTAAATTTAGTTGCAAAATCCATTGATTGACTTGAGATGTTTTCTTGAAACTGGTCAACAGGTTTGTTTTTTTCACAACCCAAAAGCACACAAAAACATATGAAAGTCAAGCATTTATTCATTTTACAAAATTGAGCAAAAAAAAGCAGTTATTTAGTTTTAGTTCAAATCTTCCTTATCTTCGTATTGAAGTCGGTTCTTGACACAATTTTTTACTGTCAAGATTAAAAGGGAATCTTGTGAAAATCAAGAACTGTCCCCGCAACTGTAACGTTTACATGCTTCATCTACAATGCCACTGTTGTTTTCAATGGGAAGGCTATGAAGTGAACTAAGTCAGGAGACCTGCCTGTTTCAAACATAAAATTTCGAGCTTCGGGTGAAAGCTAGGGAAGGTGGAAGTCATTTTTCTCGTTTTACCATGGGCCTGGTTAAATAATTAACGGGTGAAAGTAGTTGTATTCTGGATGACCTTTTTGTCTCCTTTTATTTTAAAGGCTCAATTAGACACTGTCCTAATGCGTCCTATTGAAGTTATGGGATTTGGGTTGCAGTCTTATGCCACAGGCGACGTATTGCGAGTGATTCATACTGAAAACCGCATGATGACCTTGGATGCTTCTCTTTTTAGCCAGGCAGGGATTTATATGAAAAATTATGGACATCAACAGTTGGCTACTATTTCTTTTAGAGGGACTTCAGCTGCACATACCAACGTACTATGGCACGGTATACCAGTCAATGCACCTACCTTAGGATCAACTGATTTCTCACAATGGAATGCTTGGCTGATAGATGATGTTGCCATTCAGTCTGGAAATCAAGGAGCCTTATATGGTTCTGGTTCTATAGGGGGCACCGTATTTATTGATCATTTTAATAAAAGTAGGGTGAATTCGGCATCCATCGGATTTGGACTAGGTAGCTTTGGATATAATTTTCAAGGGGGTAATGCACAGTACAAAAATGATCATTTTCAAGGGGCGACTAATATTTATCGTGAGGCTATCGAAAATGATTTTAGTTACCCTTTAAAAGGAACTGACCTTATTCAAACTCAGCAAAACGCAGCAGCTTTGAGTTATGGCTTTCGACAAGAGCTTCAGCATTTTTGGAAAAATCAACGTTTATCTATGGATCTGTTGCTTTTTTATCAACACCGAGAAAGTCAACCAGTCATATCACAAAATTATGCTCAGGATTTCATCAAAACCCATAATATTAAATCAGTTGTAGAGCATTTTATTGATTCAAATAAAGGGTCAATAAGTACAACTATAGGTTTAATTAGCGATCAAATGGTGTATAATCAAAATCCAGCAATTAGTTTTCAGCAGATGACATTAACCCAGCGATATGAATATGATATAGGTCATCATTTCCACTTAAACAGTGGATTTTTGATCAATTTTTTCACTGCAAAGGGTTCAAATCTTGATAATATCAATCATCAAAAACAATTTGATCTTTTTTTAATAGCGAAATACAAGATAAATACCCGTTGGAGTAGTACATTGGGAATTCGTGAATCATTCATGATTGATTCTGGATCTAAGTTATTACCTTCAATTGGTGTTGAGCGAAAGCGAATACTGCCCAAAGGGGCTTTAGTGTCACATGCCAAAATAGCTTATGGCTTTCGATATCCCACTCTAAATGATAGATTTTGGATGCCTGGTGGAAATCTCTCATTGAAACCTGAGCAAAGTGTTAGTACTGATATAGGTTTTCAAGTTCGTTATCGTAAGTTTAATATGCTGATTAATTTTTATCAAACTTGGGCTCAAGATTGGATTTTATGGTTACCTCAAACAGGCAACATATGGAGTCCGGAAAATATTCAAAAAGTTGCTATTTCAGGAATTGAATATGTTACTGGTTACCAATATTCTTTGAATGAAAATGTACTAGAGAGTCAGGCAGTTTTTAATTTTCAAAGCTCTGTAAATAAATCTGCTTATCCTAGTCAATCTGTATATGGTAATCAATTACCTTATGTACCTTATTTTACGGCTGTTTGGTCCAATAAACTCCATATTAAAATGTGGAGTATTTCTCTAGATCAATCTTATACAAGTCGAAGATATACCACCTTAGATCAATCAGACAATTACGCGGCAGAGCCTTTTTTTTTACTCGACGCTGCTATCGATTACCAGCTAAAGCTAGGTAAAATCACCACTCAAATTTCATTTAAGGCCAAGAATATATTTCATAATTATTATGAGAATATTCAAAATAGGGCCATGCCTGGAATCAATTTTCAATTACAATTAATTACTAAGTTATGACTAAATCTAAATATATATTTAAATCAATATCATCTTTCATTTTAATTTTTATCACTTTATTATTTGTTGCTTGCACTGATGATCCTGAGGTGAATCCTGACAGTTTATCATCGGATGATTCTAATGAGAATACATCAGGTCCTTTTTCATCTGGAATTTTCGTCATTAATGAGGGAAATTTTGGATCTGATGATGGATCGATATCCTTTATTGACTCAGAGGGTTTAGTTCAAAATAGTATCTTTTTTGAAAAAAATGCATTTCGTCGATTGGGAGACGTAGTTCAATCTATGTATGTTAACGATACAACGGCTTTTATATTGGTAAATAACAGTAATAAAATAGAAGTGGTAAATATTGATGAAATGACTTTGTTACATACTATTTCAGGAGTTTCCCTACCTAGGTATATGATCGGTAATGGAGATTATGGTTACATTTCGGAATGGGTAAGTTTTTCAGATCCGGGGCGTATTTCTATTATAGATTTAGTCACGTACGAGATTTTAGATACAATTAATGTTGGTTTTGGAGCAGAGGCCTTGGCCATTAGAGAAGGTAAACTCTATGTAAGTAATAATTTTGAGAATACCTTGAGTATAATGAGCTTGAGCACCCGTGAAATCACTCAAACGTTTTCCGTTGGGCCATCACCTGCCGCGATGATTATAGATAAAAATGATGATCTTTGGGTCGTTTGTAGTGGAGGGTACAATGCAGATTTTAGCTTTGCAAATAACGGTTCATTGGTAAGACTTGATTCCAATGACGAAGTGATACAAGAAATTGCATTAGGAATGAATGTCAGTAGTAAATTGATTACTAATGTCGATTCATCTGTACTTTATTTTTATAGTGGGACTACCGTGTATAGTTACACCGTGGGGGATGACAGCTATGAGACATTTATTGAGAATACTGCTGCCATTTCTTTTTATGGAATTGGTGTTTCTCCAGATGGTGATATATACATAGGTGATTCTAAGGGTTTTCAGTCACTAGGGAGTGTGTATGTATATGATCAAATAGGTCAAGAAAAAGAGGAATTTGAAGTAGGTAGAGGACCCAATGGTTTTGTATTTACATCCAAGTAATCCATTTGGGGAAAATATATTTCAAAAAAGCTTCAATATCTGAGTTAACCTCTTATTTATCTTTATGAATGGCTTGTTCTGTTCCCTTTTTTTGAAAGATAATTTAAGATCTTTCAATATCTATTTAAGCATCTGGTTGGAAAAGTCCCCACCAAATCATGTGAGATTTTGATTCTTTCTTTTTGGTTTAAAAATAATTGTCAGTTTTCGTAAGGCTCATGTAACTTTTGATATATTTCTAAATCTAATCTAGGTTAGTAACTTATTGAGATGAGATGATTTCGATAGTTATTTTCAGTTGGGTTTAATCTGGAAAAATAAAGTAGTGCTTGCTTAAAGATTGTTGTAGTGTGTTGATATTTTAAATTTTATTCTTATCACTTTGTTGATCAATATCATATTGTCCAGTTCCATTAAACCTTTTTTGATTCCTTGTAATTAGTCACTTATACCTGAGGCCATCGACAACAGTAATAAATTACTTAAATTTTTTACTGACACTTCAGATTGGTTAAAATCAAAATTTTCTATCAAAATCACAACGCTACCTACGTTTTCAAGTGAGAGTGTATTTCACCGCTTGTTCCAGGAGATGCTCCCCAGATTTTCTTTAGTAGGACTCGGCCTGAAATATTCATTTTTATTTTTTTAAAATATTATTAATTCAATTTTTGTCAACCAAAATATCACCATGATTAAGCTAGTTTTGGGATTCAAAGATAATTGGCCTATTTATTTACCTTTTTTTAGCAGAAATAAACTAAAAGCCTCTAGAAAAGTACTTTTCCAATATCTGGGATACCCATAATTTCTATCCTCAATGATTTCCCAGCATGATTTAAAATGGAGTTTCGCAATTGGCTAAATAATTGTTGGACTTCTCATAATTTATTTTGGGATTTCGTAGAATCCGTTTAAATCAACTATCTCCAATGATGACTTCTGATTTAAGTTGGTATAATCTATGGTTTTCTTTGCTAAAGAAATATTTTTTGACCCCTGAGACCTCAAATTCAATATTTAGTCTTACTAATTTGGGTTATTTGCATTTTGGAATATGGTCCAGCCTAAATTATAGCTTGAGATAATAGTCCAGATACTTCACTATTTATTTAAATAATTATTCAGTCACGGAATTGGATAATGAGATCTTATAGAATTTTAAATTATAGAATGTATTCACTCAAATCTTTATTTTTAATGATTCCTGTCAATTTCTCATTCACAAGTGTTTTATTAATCAGAATTTTTGAGTGCGCTCCTATGGTGTCGGGAATATCAAACAAGATATCGTTGAGTAGTTTGCTCATGATAGTTTGTAAACGACGTGCCCCTATGTTTTCCATTTCTTCATTAATAGCAAAAGCTTTTTCGGCAATTTCCTCAAGTGCATCATCACTGAATTCAATAGAAACATTTTCTGCTTCGATCAAGGCAATGTACTGCTTGGTTAATGCATTTTTTGGCTCTTTTAAAATCTTTAAAAAATCTTTTTTGGTAAGATTATTTAATTCAACTCGAATTGGGAACCTACCTTGTAATTCAGGTATCATATCTGATGGCTTACTAAAATGAAAGGCACCTGCGGCAATGAATAATACATGATCTGTCTGAATGACACCATATTTGGTAGTTACTGAACTACCTTCAACAATAGGTAAAAGATCTCGTTGAACACCTTCTCTACTTACGTCGGGTCCAGATTTACTGTTTCGACCACCGGCTATTTTATCAATTTCATCAATAAAAATAATACCCGTATTACTTGCTTTGTGAAGTGCTTCTTCTTTGACTTCTTCCATATCAATGAGCCTCTGACTTTCATCTTCAAGTAATAATCTTTTGGCTTCTGAGATGGTCACTTTTCTTTTTTTGGACTTCTTAGGCATCATATTACTGAGCATATCTTGCATGTTAATCATTGAAGATTCATCAATCATACCTCCTCCAATCATACCCATATTTGCGGAATTGGGAACTTTAATATCAATCTCTATTTTTCGATCGTCTAACGTTCCTTTTTGAATTTTTTCACGGAATTTTTCTCTTGTCTTTTCATTTAGTTCATGATCTGTCATGTCCGTTGGCAGATCTCCCCCGGGAAAGGATTTACCTTTCAGAGGAGGGATTAGGGCGTCTAAGATAATATTTTCAACAATGGCTTCGGCTTTAACCTTTACTTCTGCCTTTTTTTGTGTTCGAACCATATTTACAGCTTGCTCGACGAGATCACGTACCATACTCTCAACATCCCTACCAACATAGCCTACTTCGGTAAATTTTGAGGCTTCCACTTTGGTAAATGGGGCATCTGCTATTTTTGCTAGTCTTCTCGCTATTTCGGTCTTACCCACTCCGGTTGATCCAATCAATAAAATGTTATTTGGAATAATATCATTTTTAATCTCTCCTTGGACGTTCATTCGACGCCATCTATTTCTTAGGGCAATGGCCACATTTTTTTTGGCATCACTTTGACCAATGATATATTTATCTAATTCGGTAACAATTTGCTTAGGTGTAAGATTTTCCATTTTTTAAAATATTTTTTTTAAAGCACTTGTATTTGTTTTGATTGAGAAAAATTGGCTTGCGCCCGCAGCATGTATTTTAGAATTGCTGAATTGAAATTCATACGAGTTTGCCTTTAATAAAAATCCAAAACTAATACCAGCGCCATAGGCCATTTCATCTAAACTAAATGTGACTCTTTGCCTGTGGTTATAACCAAAATTGAGTTCTAGACGTTTTCCAAGAATTAAGGCTGCGCCAAAATTGAAATATCTAAAGATTTGATCTGATTGTCTAATATTTTGACTGAGGTTAGAAACATATAAATCATCGGAAGTGCGAACTAAGTCGGTTGCCGTAATGGTAAAGCGAAATGGCATGTGCTCAGGCTTAAAAGTAGTACCTATTAAAATATTAAATGGGAGCGATGTTTCTTCATCAACTGTAAAGTCAGTGATTAAAAATCCTATATTTTTTATCACCATTCCTACTGAAAAGTTTTGATGGGGACTTCTGTAAATACCTCCTAAATCGAACAACAAAGCATTAGCACCCATGGTTGAGATATATGAGCCAGCCATTTTAAGATTGATACCCATTGTAAAAGAACCAATGCTGTGAGATTTACCTAGATGAAGTACATAATCTTGTGCCTGGAAGGTGCCAACAACTGTTCCTAGATCGTCCGTTTCATCTAAAGTACCGTAATCAGTAAACAAAATACCAGCCGTTATTGGGCCTATTTTTCCGGTACTGAATTGTGCGATGGTACATATTCTATTAATTCCTGCAAAATAGGGGTGATACATGATATAAACATCCCCTAAAGTACTATCTCCCAAGATTGCTGGGTTATGATATCCCATGGCAATATCATGGTCATTACTTGATACAGCAGATCCTCCAAGCACTGCCACTCGACTACTGTTGGGAAGATTTAAAAAATGGAAGCCTTGTTGGGCAAATAAGGATGACCAAAAAATTAAAAAAAATAGGGCATAGATTGTTTTCAACTAGGTTTTATGTTTTCTTCTGGAATAATGAACTTTAAGGGGTGCTTAACTTTTCGCTCGAGTAAGGCGATATTCAAAACATCATCTACATTTTCCACAAAACGGATTTTTAGTAATTTTAAGTATCGATCATCTATCTCATCAATATCTTTTGTGTTTTTTTTACTGAGAATGATTTCTTTTATCCCAGCACGTTTGGCAGCTAAAATTTTTTCTTTCACTCCGCCCACAGGCAACACTTTACCGCGCAATGTAATTTCTCCAGTCATAGCGAGCTTAGCCTTTACTTTTCTTTGCGTAAAAAGAGAGGCCAGAGCAGTAAGTATGGTAATTCCCGCGGAAGGACCATCTTTTGGAATAGCACCTGCAGGTACATGTACATGCAGATCATAATGGTTAAAGATTTTATGATTTATATCTAATACCTCAGCATTCGACTTAAGATAGGAGAGAGCCGTGACAGCGGATTCTTTCATAACATCGCCTAATTGACCCGACAGGGTCAGTTTTCCCTTACCTCTACTTAAACTAGACTCAATAAATAAAATATCACCCCCTGAAGGAGTCCAAGCTAAGCCTGTGACAATACCTGGAAAGTCATTATGCTCGTACGTTTCTTTATCAAAAATCTCAGATCCTAAAATACTACGTACATGCTCTGAATCGATTTTTGATTCAAAAGGTACTTCCATGGCTTTGGATTTTGCGATATTTCTTATCAAAGCCGCAATTTTTCTTTCGAGACCTCTTACTCCTGATTCACGGGTATAGTCATTAACTATTTTTTCAATAGCCTCTTGATTGAATTTTAAATCTTTTGAGGTCAGACCATGCTCAGTAATCTGTTTTGGGATCAAATGCTTGATGGCAATTTGAACTTTTTCTTCCAAAGTATAGCCTGTAATGTCAATGATTTCCATACGATCAAGTAGGGCAGGTTGAATTGTTTCTGTAGAATTTGCCGTAGCGATAAAAAGTACTTTACTCAAGTCATAGTCTACTTCTAAATAATTATCCTTAAAACTACTATTTTGTTCAGGATCTAAAACTTCTAGCAATGCAGAGGAAGGATCTCCCCTGAAGGTTGAATTTATTTTATCTATCTCATCTAATATAAACACAGGATTCGATGATTTGACTCGTTTGATATTCTGTAGAATTTTACCTGGCATAGATCCAATATAAGTCTTTCTATGACCTCTAACCTCGGCTTCATCATGAAGCCCACCTAATGACATACGAACGTATTTCCTTCCTAGGGCCTCAGCAATAGATTTGCCCAAAGAAGTTTTACCTACTCCTGGAGGCCCATAAAGACAGATAATGGGTCCTTTAAGATCATTTTTAAGTTTTCTTACGGCTAAATATTCTAATATTCTATCTTTGACTTTATCTAGTCCAAAATGGTCTCGATCCAAAATCTTTTGTGAATTCTTCAAGTCGAAATTATCGGTAGTTAATTCGTTCCAAGGTAAATCAACTAATAGCTCTACATAATTCATCGCCACAGGATATTCTGCTGCTGCTGAATTCATACGTTGAATTTTATCTATTTCTTTGAAAAAATGGATTTTTACCTCTTCGGGCCAATTTTTTTTATCACCCCGAGATTTTAGGATTTCGATTTCTTGGTCAGATCCATCGTTGCCAAGTTCGTTTTGAAGGATACGCATTTGCTGCCTCAAGAAATAATCTCTTTGCTGTTGATCAATATCAGTGTGAACTTTTTTCTGAATTTCTTTTTTCAATTCGAGCATTTGTAGATCCTTCATCATCATTTGTAATAACTTTTCTGCCCTTTTGATGGGATCATTTATTTCTAATAATATTTGCTTTTCAGCAACTTCTGCATTTACATTTCCTGCTAAGAAGTGGGTCAAAAAAGATGGATTATCAATATTATCCAAAGCAATTTGCGCCTCTTTTGGAATTTCGGGATTGAGCTTCATTATCTTATTAGCAGTATCTTTCAGTGATTGGATAATAGCTTCTGTATTCTCTTTTTCTAAATTAAAATCGAGGTCATGAAATATCTCATATTTTGCTTTGATAAAAGGCTTTTCACTAGTTAAGTTTAATATTTTAAAACGTTTTTGCCCTTGAATTATGATCGTCGTATTTCCATCTGGGAGGACTAGCATTTTAAGAATTTTAGCCACTGTGCCTATGCTGTTGATATCGCTTATTCCGGGTTCTTCAATTTTTAGGTTTTTTTGTGCGGTAACCCCAATGATTCGGTCCCCTTTGTAGGTTTCTTTTACTAGTTTTACTGACTTTTCACGTCCGACAGTTATAGGGATAACTACTCCAGGAAACAACACAGTATTTTTTACAGGAAGTATAGGAAGTTCATTGGGTAATTGGTCGTCGGTGAGTGAAGGGATTTCTTCAGAGGTAATTAATTGAACTACTTCCTCAGGATCTTCTTCTGAGAAGTCAGGATGAAAAATCTGAAAATTTTTACTCATAACCATGTCAATGTGGCAGTTTCACGCCTTTAAAAGAGTTCTTAATATTTTACCTTGATATAGATCAATACTTATGCCAAATAATTCAATGTCTGCTTTTTAAGATTATCTTTACCCTTAAGCTTAGAGTAATTCATTTGAATCTCTGTGGTAATTTATAAAAAGGCCATCCTATGAACCCAATTAAGGTCTTGTTTTTCTTGAGTACTTTTAGTTTGAATGCTTATATCCATTCACAGAGTGATTCAACAATTGAACTCGAGTTTAATAATGAGAATATTTCATCAAACATTATCGTCAACCGATATGATTTTGAGAACATCAATAAGATCCCTCGGTATTTTAATAAGTCTCAAATTTTGTTATTTAATAAACTTGAAAAAAAGAAAGACTATCAGACTCAGTACGGTATTTTATCTAAATATGTTCGAAATTTTGGTATTCAAAACTTTTATTCTGAAACAAGATTGCTTTGGCGCTTGGCCAAGCTGACTGAAATGTTTGGTGATTATGAGGATGCTAAATCTCTTTACCGACTGGTTTTAAGGCATCATCACGGTGGAATAAATACCGATGAAATAGAGCTTTATTATGATTCCATGAATAATCAGGAAGTCTCCCAATTTGTACCCATTGAATATTATTATGAAATGGTGGAGCATAGAAAACTTATTGATACCTTGATACCACCGAAGGGTGTATTGCTCAATATGGGATTCTCTATTAACAGTAGAGGAGCTGATTATGGACCCGCATTGGGTCAAAATAATAATGCCTTGCTTTTCACGTCACAGCGAGAGGAGTTGGGTTTTGAGATCAACAAAAGTAAGAATGAGGATATTTATATAAGTCATTTGGATGCTTATGGGACTTGGTCTAAAGCCTATGCGATGGAAGAAATTAATTCTAATTATAACGAGGGTTCAGCATGTTTAAGTACAGATGGAAATATTTTATATTTTTCCCGATGTGATTGTCCGTCGTGCTACGGTGATTGCGATCTTTTCAGTGCTTTTTTGAAAGACAGCATATGGACGGGCATAAAAAATTTAGGAATCAATGTAAATAGTTTAAGTTGGGATTCACATCCCTCTCTATCTCACAGTGGAGATACCCTATTTTTTGCATCAGACAGACTGGGGGGATTTGGATTATCTGATATTTATTATTCGACCAAAAAAGATGGATCTTGGACAGAAAGTCAAAACATGGGTCCTATTATCAATACCAGAAATAATGAAGTGAGCCCGTTTTATCATCCTCGTTTCGAAGTTCTTTATTTTTCATCTAATGGACAGCTTTATAATTTTGGTGCCTTTGATATTTATAAATCATATAATATCAATAACAAATGGAGTGAGCCAATTAATATTGGACCTTTGGTCAATGGTACCGGAAGCGAATTTTATTTCACTATTGATGCAAGTTCTAAAAATTTGTATTATGCACGATCATCCTCAAAAGATTTAGATAAATCGGATTTATATTCTTTTCCACTTCCTATGGGTGCCAGACCTGATGCAATTGCTCGTTTAAAGGGAAGTTTGAAAGATGTCTTGAGCGGAAGACCTTTCCGTGGAATTGTATCGGTGGTAGATATGGATCAGGGTGTAGAGGTAGCGCCAAAATACTTGAAGGAAGATGGTACATTTGAGTTTAATTTAATCGATAAGAGAAATTATTTATTGGTGATACAAGGAGATGATTTTTTTAGAATAGAGGAAGCATTTTATTTAGATGGTTATGTAGAGTTGAATAAGACTACAGAACCTATGAATGCCCGCATCAAGTTTGAGTCTATAGAATTCGACAATGGCAAAGCTGAAATTAAGTCTGAAATGTATGGAGATCTTAATAAAGTCATAAATTTTTTATATGACAATATTGAGTTTAAATTGAAAATTTCGGGTCATACAGACTCAAAAGGATCCCAAGCATTTAATTTACAGTTATCCAAAGATCGAGCGGAAAATATTCGTGACTATATCGTAATTTTTGCAGGAATTTTAGATAGTCGAGTGGAGTGGGAAGGGCTGGGAAGTTCAGAGCCTTTGGTAGAAGAAAAGACAGAGGCAGATCAAAAAATTAATCGTAGGGTAGAGTTTCAAATATACAGAGAGGGATCGCTAGATAAATAAAATACTCAGGTTTGTAATAAGCTAATGTGTTTAGAACAGCTTTATGATATCGTTGAGTATAGCATAACCCGTTAAGGTTATGAGCAAGATCATACCTATTTTTTGGGCAATTTCCAGAAATACATCTGAAGGTTTTTTTCCGGTTATCATTTCCCAAGTCAAAAAGACCACATGTCCACCATCTAGCGCAGGAATGGGTAAGAAATTCATAAAGGCGAGGACCATGGAAAGCATTCCAGTAATACGCCAAAACCTTTGCCAATCCCAAGTACCACCAAAAATTTTTGCGATTCCAATAGGGCCTGAGAGAGATTTGCTAGCGGAAACCTCCCCAGAAAATATTTTTTTAAAGCCCTTGATGTTGTCCCAAACAATACTAAATGCCAACTCAGCCCCTAGAGGGATAGATTCAGCAAACGTATATTTAATTGTGGAAATTTCGTTCAATCGATTTACTTGAAAGCCAATTTTACCCTCTTCGTTGACCTGAATATTCAGTTTTTTTTGGACGTTAGATCGATCAATCAATAAAGTAATTTCTGCCCCTGCCAAGGTATCCATGCTGGATTGTAATTGATCATAATATTTTATTTCTGTCCCGTTCAAGGCCCTGATCCTATCACCCACTTGGAGCCCGCCTAAATCCGCAGGACTGCCTTCGAAGACTGCACCAACATCAAAAATCAATCTATAATAAATAAATTTTTGAGCATTATTTTCTTCTGCAAATTTATCTACAAAATCATTGGGTATGGGTATTGTAATTCTTTCTCCATTACGATCTACCGTAAAGTGCCCATCGCTACTGAGTAGTACGGCTGGACTGAATAGATCCCTAAAGCTTTTGTAATCTTTGCCATTGATATTAAGTATTCTATCTCCCGTTTTAAGTCCTATGGATTCGCCCAACTCATAAGCTACAATTCCATATTTATTTAATTCTCGTTTAGATAGATAAGTATCCCCTTGCGTGTATTTAAAGCCTATAAAAATAACGATACCAAGTGCCACATTGACGATTATCCCACCCATCATTACGATAAGTCTTTGCCAGGCTGGCTTAGATCTAAACTCATAAGGCTCAGGTGCTGCGTGCATTGACTTCACGTCTAACGATTCATCTATCATACCTGAGATTTTAACAAAACCTCCTAAGGGGATCATACCAAAAGAATATTCTGTATCTCCGAATTTTTTACCCCAAATTTTTGGTGGGAAGCCTATAGAAAATTGCTCTACGCGCATGCCAAATGCTTTGGCTGCAAGTAAATGTCCTAATTCATGTAATCCTACTAAAATGGACAAGCCGAGAATCAGCTGCCCTACCATGATGAATACTTCCATTAATTAATAAATTCGTTTGCTTTAGTTCTCGTTTCTAAATCAGTATTGACTAAGTCTTCTAAATTTGGAGTACGAAGATAAGATACTTTTTCTAGGCATTTTTCAATAACCTCGGATATCTGTAAGAAACCTATGCGATCATGTAAAAATGCTTCTACAGCAATCTCATTAGCGGCATTAAGTATACAGGGGTGATTTCCACCAGAAGTGCAGACCTCATACGCTAATTGAAGCGATTTGAAAATTTCGATATTGGGAGCTTCAAAAGTTAGATTTGGGTAATCTGTAAAATTAAATCGTGGGTAATCTGATGGAATTCTTTTGGGATAGCCTAGTGCATATTGAATAGGTAATTTCATGTCAGGAAGGCCAATTTGTGCTTTCATAGAGCCGTCTTCAAATTGAACTAAGGAATGAATAATAGATTGAGGATGTACAATAACTTCTATCTGTTCGGTTTGCAACCCAAATAACCATTTGGCTTCAATTACCTCAAGTCCTTTGTTTATTAGGGTAGCAGAGTCAATGCTGATTTTAGCACCCATCACCCAATTAGGATGCTTAAGGGCGTGTTCTTTTTTTCTACTTTCAAGGAAGTCTAAATTTTTACCTCGGAAAGGGCCACCAGAAGCGGTTAAAATAATTTTTTCTAGGGGATTATGGCTTTCACCAACTAAACATTGAAAAATGGCTGAATGTTCAGAATCAACAGGAAATATGGGGACTCCAGATGTTTCAGCTAATTTCATGATAATTTCTCCAGCAACTACGAGTGTCTCTTTATTAGCCAAGGCAATTGGCTTTTTGGCCTCGATTGCTTTAATTGTGGGGATCAATCCAGCATAACCGACCAATGCAGTGAGGACCATGTCTATAGTGTTCATTTGAACCGCATCATTGACTGCTTCAATTCCAGCGTATACTTTGATTTTTAAGGGGTCTAAGGCATTAAATACTTTTTTGTAAATCGTTTCGTCTGTTACAATAACCACGTTGGGATTAAATTTTTTAGCTTGAGCCACAATCAAAGTTGCGTTCCGATGGCACGTGAGTAATTCTACTCTAAACAGGTTAGGATGCGCCTCTATAACTTCAAGGGCTTGTGTCCCGATGGATCCTGTAGATCCGAGAATAGCTATATTTTTCAAAATACTTTTATTTTTCTATAAATGAATATAGTGCTTCGACAATTTTTCTGTCATTACTTAATCTAGGGACTTTATTTTGTCCACCCAATTTACCTATGGACTTCATATATTGAATGAAGGCATCAGCTTTGAGTGTAACCACTTGCAAGGGATCTAAAACAGTACCTCTTATTAAATCATCATAGTAGCTATTAAGCTGTTGCATATTCAAATTTAACTCTTTTTTGAAAGCAGGTAAATCATGAGGTTTTTGGGCAAAAGCGATATACCATTCATGGAGAGGGAGTCCTGATTTTGGATTCACTTGGGGGGCGACTGTATATTCAATTAGTTCTATTTCAGGAAATTTTTGACAAGTGAGATTCATGGCTTTTTCCACTTCCTCTCCAATGACATGTTCTCCAAATGCTGAAATGAAATGTTTAATTCTTCCGGTTACAATAATGCGGTGAGGATAAGTACTTAGAAACTTCACAGTATCACCGATAGCATAGCCCCAAAGACCAGCATTAGTATTTAATATCACAGCATAATTGACCCCAATTTCAACTTCTTCAAGTCTAAGCCTTTTGCGTGATTCTTTAAAAAAATCAGATGCTGCAATAAATTCAAAAAAAATACCACTATTGGAAAGTAAAAGAAGACCTTTTGAAGCTTGGCTATCTTGATAAGCGATAAATCCTTCAGATGCAGGGTAGGTTTCTATGCTGTCGATAGTCTTTCCTATGGTTTCAAATATTTTTTTTTGATAAGGGTCAAAACTAACTCCACCGTATACAAAAAGAGAGAAATTAGGAAAAATATCTTTGATAGATTTGCCTTTTCGAGTTATTAATTTATCAAAATACATTTGGACCCAAGGTGGAATTCCAGAAATTAAAGACAAGTCTTGATTTTCAGTTTCTTGAACGATTTGATCTACTTTCTGCTCCCAATCTTCCATGCAATTGGTTGGGTAGCTTGGTAGCTGATTGGATTTTAGGTATGCCGGAATTAAATGATTCACAATTCCAGATAATCTACCAATTGGAATCCCAGATATATAGGTTAGCGTAGGGCTACCGGAAAGGAAAATTAACTTTTTATCAAGAAAGTTACTTTTACCCGTTTCGTTTACATAAGATAACAAAGCATTTCGGGCACTTTTAATGTGGTTGGGAATAGAATCTTTTGTAATTGGTATATATTTGACTCCACTAGTTGTTCCTGATGTTTTGGCCAAATAGGCAGGCTTTCCGGGCCAAAGAACATCTTTTCGACCTTTGAGAATTTTATCGATGTAGGGCTTAAACCCCTCATAGTCTCTAATAGGTACTTGTTGAGTAAAGTCCGAATGATTTTGTATATCATTAAAGTTATGGTCTCTTCCAAATTGAGTATTTGAACCTGATTTTATGAGATTTTGAAATAGTTTAGATTGAAACTTATCTGGATTAAGTGCCCATTTTTTTTGGTCGTTAACTACCCATTTAGCGAGTGGCTTGCTTAATATAGATCGAATTCCCATACTTATACTAATAAATAATCACTGCATTCAGGTGTGTTCATTATAAAATTAAATTAATATAGTTAGGTTCTAAGCAAAATATTATTGTGCCGTCAATATAATTAAAAAATTAATTAAGGAGATGACGGCTTTTTTTTAATACTTTACATTTCTTTATGGGAGAAAAAGACATTTATCATTGGGAGGTAACATTAAATGGGAAGAGCTAACTTTATTTGAAGTAAATTAAATTGCTTTTAATTTTATTTTTTTCTTTAATTCCTCCATCGAGTATTTGAATTTGGAATTTGTATCAATCATATCGCTTACCGACTGTAAGGCGTAGATCACGGTGCTATGATCACGGCCACCAAAGTGATAACCGATCGATTTTAACGAGTGATTGGTGTAGTCTTTGGCAAAATGCATTGCTACTTGCCTTGCAATGACCACTTCTTTTTTTCGTGTTTTGGCCTTCATGTCATCAATAGATATATTAAAATATTCACCTACCGTTTTTTGAATGTAATCAACACCTACTTCTGAGTCTATATGAGACACAATATTTTTAAGAATTGTTTTGGCTAGTTCCAGATCTACTTCTACATTGGTTAGAGAGGCATGGGCAATCATAGATATAATCACACCTTCCAATTCTCTAATATTGGTATTTACGCTGTAGGCAAGATATTCAATGACCTGATCGGATATAAGTATTCCATCTGCTTGTAATTTCTTTCTTATGATGGCGATGCGCGTTTCAAGGTCAGGTTGTTGAATATCTGCAGTTAAGCCCCATTTGAATCTCGAAACCAAACGTTCTTGAAGACCGCTTAAGTCTTTTGTGGGACGATCCGAGGTCATAATGATTTGCTTTCCACATTGATGTAAGTGATTAAATATATGAAAAAATATTTCTTGAGTTTTTTCTTTATCTTTTAAAAATTGGACATCATCCAGCATAAGGACATCTACATTTCTGTAATATGCGATAAATTCTTGGAGACTGTTACTTTTTAGAGCATCTATGAACTGGTTAGTGAACTTTTCAGAAGCCACATAGAAAATATATTTGCCGGGATGATTTCGTTTGATTTCGTTACCAATTGCCTGAATTAAATGAGTTTTACCGAGTCCAACGCCACCATAAACCATAAATGGATTAAATGAGGTAACTCCTGGTTTATTGGCTACAGCAAAACCTGCAGATCTTGCTAACCGGTTACAATCACCTTCGATGTAATTTTCAAATTGATAATTTGGATTTAGGTTAGAGTCACTAGCCAGTTCTTGCATGAACTGTGGGTTTTTATATTTATCATATCCATTGACGCGAGATTTATTAAATCCACTTTTGTTTCCACCAACATTCACTGTGTATGGTTGATTAGATGCACTGCCATTGTCCATGACTACAGAGTACTCCAACTTTCCATTTTGGCCAATGACTTTTTGAATGGTCTTTTGCAGAATGTGCACGTAATTCTCTTCTAACCATTCGTAAAAAAATTGGCTGGGAACTTGTATGGTCAATATTGAATCCTTTAGTTTAACCGGAACAATGGGCACGAACCATGTGTTAAAACTTTGCTCAGGTATCTGCTCTTTTACTAACAAGAGGCAATTCCTCCATTTTTCTACGTGCATGCAGGTTTGATTTTAGTGGAGGTCATTGTTCTTTTTTGAGCTTATTTTTTGAGAAGTGGTTATCAAAGTTGTATTAAAAAAACTAAAGAAAAAAGTGAAATATGATTTCAATTAAAATAAATTTTAAGACTTTTTTTTTTGTTTAATTAAATTAACCTTTTTTTATGAATTATAAGTGTTTAGGACAAAATTAATTTTTAAGCAAATGGATAAGTTCGTTTAATGCTTCTTAATTAATTGGCTTTTTTTAAAATATAAGTAGCTCAAATTACATTCAGTGAATTTTAAAATCAAACTTCAAAAATTGGTTTAAAGAAACCAGTTAAAAAATTTTACTTTAGAAAAATTAGGTTTTTTTACTTTTTCACATGCCTATTTTCTTTCTCTCAAAGCTGGTCTTGTCATACAGGTAGGACCATCACCTCCTTTGATACTAATATCTATTCCGGCATAGGTAAAAATATCTAGACCAGAAGTTTGCAATAATTCTTGAGTCATGGTATTTCCACCTATCATTAAAACTTTCTGTGCTGCTAAAGCTAAAACATTATATCCCATAGTAATAAATTCTTGATCAGGGACATCTATCAGTTTAAACTTTCTGCGAATTAATTCATTTCTAAAATGAATAGGTATTAATCGCGAATAAGTTACTGCTAAATCTTTATCTGTAGGACTAAATACTGACATTAAATGTAAGACATCATTTGGGCCATGGTAATGGGGCATCTCGGCTATTACGAGGTTTACACTCAGAGGAGTTAGTAACTTACGAAGCTGTTCAATTCCTTCATAATTGGTTCGATAAGTGTGATCTACTGCTAAGGTGGTTTCATTGAGCCAAGCGATATCACCACCCTCCAAGGTTCCTGGACTTTTAATTTCACCATAAATAGTGATACCTAATTGTTCAAAAATTTGTTTTTGATGTAGAGGTTCATTTGCTCTCTCACCTTTACCCATATTGCAAATAATTATGCCTTCAGTAGTGCTTATAGAAGCATATTGACGGTAAATACTGTCAATATGGATGTTTAATTTCCATATGAGTTCATAAATAAGGGACTGAGTATTCTCGATTATTTTTCTAAAATGTTTATTGAATAATACTGTTCTTGAAATCAGGTTGACTCAAATAGTTCAATGTTTTCCATTGTGCAGATAAAAGTGATTCATCTTGAAAGCCATCCGTGACCCGTTTAATCATTAAAGAACGGATTTTGCCAAACTCACAGTGAGCAGTTAATTTCATGAGGATGTATTTGAGGCTTTCATATAAATGTATACTGGGATACCTGCCATCAATATAATAAATCCGTAAAAGACACTTTCCTGTCCTGATCCGATGATGGCCCAAAGAGAAAAAATGAAAGCGCTTATCCCTCCCAGAAAGGGGATAACTGACGTGTTGGTTGTTTTTTTTTGAATAAATAAAATTCCATAAGCAGCTACTGTAAAGAGATAGGGAACCAAAACAAGAAAAGTAGAGAGTAAAATAAAAAAACTATAGGTGGCTACTAATCCATCAGAATAATTCATTATCATCATGATTGAAACAAATACACATGAAATAATTAAACCGTGAGAAGGGACTTTTTGCTCATTAAGTTTTGCAAAAACTTTGGGAAACAGATGATCGCTTGCAATCGCACAAGGTACTTGACCTTGGATTAAAATCCATCCATTTAGGGCTCCTAGGGTCGAAAAAATTGCTCCTATCGTAACCAAAGTTCCTCCGATTGGCCCCCATATTATGACTGCAGCCTCAGAATAAGGAAAGGGTGAATGCATTAATTGTTCTGATGGAATCATTCCCATTATGGATACGCTGCCTAGAAAATAAATAAGGAAGGTTATTGCCAACCCAAAATACGTGGCTCGAGAAATTGTACGGACGGGATTGATTACATTGTTGGAAGGTACCGTTGCGCTTTCAAGTCCTAAAAATGAAAAGAGGGTAAACGCGGCAACGGCAGTAATGGCTTGACTGTTTGAAGATTCAGAAATATTGAGTGGTGTAAAATTCTTAGGTTCAATAAAAAAAAGGCCACAAATTCCAATTAAAAATAGTGGAGTAATTTTCAAAATAGTCGTTACTACTTGTACAACTCCAGCCTCTTTTATTCCACGGGTGTTGATATATGTCACTATCCATAAGATGAACTGACCTGTAATTACGGCAACCAATGAACTTGAATTTAAAATAGGAAAAAAATATCCAAGATAGCTGACCATAGCTACAATGATTGCAGCATTAGAACACCAAATACTGATCCAATAACCCCATGCTACCAAGAATCCTGAAAAGTCTCCCAATCCGACCCTTGTGTAGGCATAAGGTCCACCATGTGAATTTGGCAAAACTTTACTCAATTGACTGAAGACAAAAGTGAGTGATAGTGCACCAAGCCCAGAAAAAATCCAACCTATCACACTGATCGGACCGTAAGCGGCAAGTGCAGACGGAGTTAAAAAGACTCCAGAACCAATCATATTCCCCGCAACCAGCGCGGAGGCAGTCCAAAAACCAATTTTTTCATTTTTATCTGACATTTTTGATTTAATCAAGCATATTTGAATATAAGTTCGAAAGATAATATAAATAAGTTATGGCAACTCAATTTTTTATTGATCCAGATATTACTCAAGCTTC
Organism: uncultured Flammeovirgaceae bacterium; assembly: GCA_913045135.1. Taxonomy (GTDB): domain Bacteria; phylum Bacteroidota; class Bacteroidia; order Cytophagales; family Cyclobacteriaceae; genus UBA4465. The sequence continues at coordinate 20,910 of CAJWQD010000031.1, forward strand.
CACACTTCCCGCTTCTTTTTATAAAGATCAAAATATTTTTGATGCTTTGAAGGATAAGATTTTTATAAAAAGCTGGCAATGGATTGGCTCAGAGGATCTTGTACCATTGCCCAATCATTCCTATCCTTTTTTCTTACTTGATCATTACTTGACCGAGCCTATGTTATTGGTTAGAAATGCTCAAGACGAGTTGAACTGTTTTAGTAATGTATGTACGCATAGAGGAAATCTTGTTGTACAACATCCGGGGAAAGTAACTAAACTACTTTGTGCCTATCATGGTCGAAGATTTAGCCAAGAAGGGAAATTTGAATTTATGCCAGAGTTTAATAGAGCAAAAGATTTTCCAAGGGCTTGTGATGACTTGCATAAATTTCAACTCAAGAATTTAGGGCCGCATTTGTTTGTTGGTATTTTACCTCAATTTGATTTTGATTCAGTACTTAAGTTGATGCATAAAAGAATTGATTTTTTACCACTTGAACAGTTTAAATTTGAATCTGTCTTATCTAAAGATTATTTAATTAATGCTCATTGGGCACTTTATTGTGACAACTATTTAGAGGGATTTCATATTCCCTTTGTTCATCAAGATCTAAATGAGACGTTGGATTATGGTGATTATACGACAGAGATTTATGATTATTGCAATCTTCAAATTGGTTATGCTAAAGATGATGTTGAAGTTTTTGATCTACCTGAAGGGCATATCGATTCTGGGAAAAAAGTGGCGGCGTATTTCTATTGGATATTTCCCAATATGATGTTTAATTTTTATCCTTGGGGATTATCTATTAATATCGTTAACCCTCTTTCCATGAATAAGACCAAAGTCTCCTTTCTTACTTATGTTTGGGATGAATCAAAATTTGAAAGAGGGGCTGGAGCATTGATTGATAAAGTGGAGCGAGAGGATGAATATGTAGTAGAAGGTGTTCAAAAAGGGTTAAAATCCAGATTCTATCAAGCGGGGCGCTTTTCTCCTGAACGTGAAAAAGGAGTTCATCATTTTCACAAATTAATTGCTGAATTCATGAATGCTGATAATGAATAGGACTGTTAAAGATGGGAAAGGTAATGATTTTTTAAAAAACAATCTCGTAACCATTTTAAGTCGATCTCTTTCAAAGGAGAGGAGACCTCAGGGATAAAATCTAAAAGCTGTGGCTCAGTTCTTAAACCGATAACGGCTGTCTTTATGGCCTCATTAGCCAATACAAAGCCGGTAGCAGCATAAGGGATATTTTTTTTGAGAATTTTTTTTTGAAGCAGATTGATGTTTTCTTCAGAACGATTTAAGTAAGAACAAGGGGGTTTTCCTTTAAGCAAACCTTTGGCTAAAACACCTCGCGCTTGGACGCCAATGTCTTGGGATTGTAACAAGGGTAAAATTTGACCTTCTGATCGTCTGTCGAGTAAACTGTATTGAACCATGACACTTGTGATATTAGATTTTTCCGCGTAAGCACGAATTACATTAGGCCTGATAGATGATAGGCCATAATGACGTATCTTACCTGACTCAACTAATGTTTCAAAAGCATCGATGGTTTCGTCAATAGGGTCCTCAATAGTGCCTCCATGTAGTTGATATAAATCAATGAAATCTGTTTTTAGTCTTCTGAGACTATGCTCAACAGCAGATAAAATATATCTTTTGGAAGGATTCCAATGCCAAGTTTTTCCATTTTTATCCCATACGTTGCCCACCTTAGTCGCTAAAATCACTTCATTTCTTCTAGATCCGAGGGACTTACCAATGATAGATTCATTAATACCTTTGTCATAAAAGTCGGCAGTATCAAAATAGTTAATACCTGAATCAATAGCCTTAAATAACAGGTTACTTTGATCTTTAATCTTTGGGTTCAAGGCCATGCAGCCAAAACTGACCTCGCTTACTTGTAAATTAGATTTTCCCAACCTCCGGTAATTCACATCATCTTAATTTAATCATCGATAAATATTAAATAGCCTAATTTAGGTTTTAATTCTTATGTCTACCCTTCTTCCTACTTATAATAACATTATTTTTATCACCTCTCGTTTTACGACTTTTGTACTTGAGTTTTATGTTATCAACATATTTTACCTTGATATTGATTTTTTGATTTTTTGATTTTTTCTCATGATAAGCTTGTCCCGAAGGTGTTGATAATGGTTTTTTTAATTCTAGGTTGGGCTGACTGCTTTTGGGTAATTCATCTAGAGTTAAAACTGTTGAAAGTTTAACCAGTTTAGGTAATGTTTTGGTTGGTATTTCAAAATCCATCAATTTTTCGATAGCTAATTTTTTACGGACTTCATATGGACTAAAAAGGGAGATTGCGATGCCTTTTTTTTCAGCTCGACCCGTTCTTCCTATGCGATGAATGTAATTTTCTTGAATTTCAGGAAGATCAAAATTAATAACGTGGGATACTTCTGAGATATCTAAGCCTCTTGAAATTAAATCAGTTGCAACTAATATACGATAGGTTCCAGATTGAAATTTTTTGACTACATCAAATCTAAAATTTTGAGATTTATTTGAATGGATAATTCCCATTTTCTCAGGGAAGAATTTGTGAATTTTTTCAAAAAGATCATCAGCTAATTTTTTACTAGAGACAAATACTAACACCTTATGCATGAGACTTTTATCGGCCAATAGCTCTTTAAGAAAGTTGATTTTAGTATTAAAGTTAGGCACATAATAAAGAATTTGATCTATATTTTCTAATGGGGAGCCAGCCGGCGCAGCTTCGATGTGTTTAGGTCGCTTGAAGAACAAATTAATTAATTTTTGAATCTCATCATCTAATGTAGCCGAAAACATAAGATTCTGACGTTTTTCTGGAAGTAGAACCATTAAATTTTTCAATTGTGTTCTAAAACCTAAATTCAGCATTTCATCTACTTCATCGATGATCAGCGTCTTGATTAATTTTGTTTTCAGAATACCATCGAGAATCAAATCCATCAGTCGACCGGGTGTACCAATAACTAAATCAGCTCCTTGATGTAGAGCATTCATTTGGGTTTTTATATTTGTTCCACCGTAGGCACCGACGATGGAAACTTCCATGTACTTAGTTAACTTTTTTGCTTCTTCAACGACTTGAAAAACCAATTCTCGTGTGGGAACGATGATCATGATTTGCGGTGTAAGCGCCTTATTAAATTTCCAATTTCTTAAGCATGGAAGTAAATAAGCATAGGTTTTACCTGTACCTGTTTGTGCGATTCCTATGGTATCGCGCCCGGACATGATGACTGAAAATATTTTGCGTTGAATGGTGGTTGGGGTGGTTAGTTGCATATCTCTGAGGGCATTTTTGAGAGCAGTATTTAAATTAAGATCTTCAAAAGTCATCTCACAAAGCTACCACAGATTGATTGACTAAATAGCATTAAATATCATTGATCACATTTTTTATAAATATTGTATCATGATATGTTGAGGAGGTGGATAAAGTTTATTGTTAGTTAGATTTACAATATATAAAGAAATTAGCCTCAGTGTTTAATATGTGGTATCGAACTTATCTGTTAATCATTTGTGTCTTCAGTTTAAATATGCTCAGTTGGGCTCAAATTGGGTTACCCTATAAAGAAATCCCTAGTTATCCCTCAAATTATACTGAGGGTACCGTCATATCTCGTATGATAGATGGGCTAGGGTATCGCTATTATTGGGCAACCAAGAACTTAAGGGTAAAGGATCTTGATTTCAAACCTGATGCCCAAGCTCGTTCAATTTATGAGACCATGGAGCATATCTATAGCCTTTCTATTATGGTTTTAAATGCATCTAAAAATGAAGTAAATCAACGAAGAGATACTTTTCAAATGAATGTAAATGATTTACGGTCGGCGACACTTGCAAATTTGAAATTAGCTAGTGAAAAAGTATCATTACTTAATGAATTGGAAGATTTTAATATACTTTTTGAAAATTCTTCAAAAGGGAAAGTACTCCCTTTTTGGCATGTGCTTAATGGACCTCTCGCTGATGCTATTTATCATACTGGTCAAATAGTCTCTTTTAGAAGGACCTCAGGAAACCCCATGAACCCTAAAGTAAATGTTTTGATGGGAAAGACAGATTTATAGAATGTTTTTGATTTTCCAGAAAGTTGAACGTGTTGATATTGATTTTACACTGTAATTCCATATTTTTTCTAGACGATGTGTTGACCATTACTGAAAAGGAGTAAAAGGTAGAGGATATTCTAACTAAATGTGATTATTGTTTCTGGGTATCCTAGTTATACTAACCTGCCCTGGGTGATGTCTTTATTGGTTGAATTATTGACAATGAAGGACTGAAGTGGCAAATTTTTTTCTTTTTTTCATCAGACTCAGTGAATTATTTTATTTATGGAATAATTGAAAATTTATTAAATTTTATTTTATGTCAAAAACGCTTAATTCTAGTTTGAATAATATTTGCGAATAATTTTTTTTTGATTTTTTCATTTTTCTCTTTTATTTACAAGCTGGATTAAATCAATATTATTTCCAAGTAAGATATCTTTAGGATTAATTCTTCCTTTTTCCAGGCCATTTTCAAGTTTTAACACGCCTCGGGGACAAACTGCAGTGCAAATGCCACAACCTACACAGCTTGATCTAACAATATTTTCTCCCTTTTGTGCATAAGCTCTTACATCGATGCCTTGCTCGCAATATGTTGAACAGTTTCCACAAGAAATGCACTGACCGCCATTTGTCGTAATTCGAAAACGTGATTTAAAACGCTGAATAATACCCATGTAAGCGGCCAATGGGCATCCAAATCGACACCAAACTCGGTTTCCAAAAATAGGATAAAACCCAGTTCCAATAACACCTGAAAACCAGGACCCAATTAAAAAGCTATAGCTGTCCTTGATCCATTGAGAGTTAATTCCCAGAAGAGATGAGGATTTTGTGAAATAACAATATAAAGTAACAAGGGTCATCACCAGAGAGAAAACTAATACCATATGAATCAACCAACGTTCAATTTTCCATGCGTTCATGCTTTTATCAGAATGTTGACGATACGGATCTCCCAATGTCTCGGCCAAACCCCCACAACCGCACACCCAACTACAATACCATCTTTTACCAAAAAAGTAGACCATTACAGGTACTATGATCAGTGTTAGTACAATCCCCCAAATCAAAATGAATAGTCCAATACTACCACTATTTCGTAAATGGTCTAAATTCCAATCGAAGAAAAAATCGTAATCTAAGGGGAAGGCATTTTTAAAGTCATAACCGGGCATATTTAAGCTGTTCATAATTTC
>CAJWQD010000032.1 GCA_913045135.1 uncultured Flammeovirgaceae bacterium
GGTAGATAAGGAAGCGCCTACTAAAGCTTTAAATCCCAACAAAGATAAATCTTCTCTACGCTCTGGAACCATCGCTCCAATACCACCAATCTGAATCCCAATACTACTCAGATTTGCAAACCCGCACAAGGCATACGTCGAAATCATAATGGCACGTTCACTAAGGACACCAGAAGCCTTCATTTCTGCTAAACTTACATATCCCACAAATTCATTGATTACAAATTTCTGCCCCAACAAACTTCCAACCAAAAGAGATTCACTCCAGCTAATTCCAATTACAAAAGCAAAAATTCTAAAAATCTGACCTAAAATATACTGCAATGAAAATCCTTCAAACGCACCATCTGTAGAACTAATGATATAGGCATTCAATCCCGTAACAGCTCCAATACCATCCATCAGAACCCAATTTATTGCGAAAATAATAGCAATAAATGTCAAAAGCATCCCTCCAATATTTAATACAAGATTCACTCCATCAGTTGCACCTTTGGATAAAGCATCAATGAGATTCACTCCAAATTGCTTTTTACTCACTTTAATACGATGATCAATCTTCTCAGGGGTAGCTTCAGGCATAAACATTTTTGACATAACAATGGCTGCAGGCGCATTCATTACTGAAGCACTTACCAAATAAGTGGCAAAAAGGGTCTGAGATTCAGTTTCTGTCCCTCCCAAAAAAACAACATAAGCACTTAACACACTTCCTGCCAGAGTAGCCATACCTCCAGTCATCAAACAATTCAGTTCAGAAGAGGTCATCTTCAAAATAAATGGCCTTACGAGCAAAGGCGCTTCAGTCTGACCTAAAAAAATATTGCCCGCCATAGAGACACTCTCAGCCCCAGAAAGACGCATCGTTTTTGACATGAGCCATGCAAAAGCCCACACAATTTTCTGTAGAATCCCTAGATAATAAAGTCCAGCCGTTACTGAAGAAAAAAAAATGATAATGGGAAGTGCTTGGAAAGCAAACAAAAATCCTAAACTATGCCTAGCATCCGGTTGTTGGTTACTATTTTTTGCAAGATCACCGAACAAAAACTCAGCACCTCTAAGGGCGAAGTTTAAAAAATGAACAAATTTATCGCTTATAAAACCTAAAAAACTACTAATTAGAGCTACTTTGGCGATCAATATCCCAATCACCAATTGAATGAATATACCAGAAGCTACTAACCTCCAATCGATATTTTTTCGATCTTCAGAAAAGACATAGGCAACTCCCAAAATAAAGCAAAGACCTATGGCACATCTAAATAGATTCAACAGGCTAATTTCTGCGATTTAACTCATCTCTTAATGCTGCGGCACGCTCGTAATCTTCATTTTCGAGAGCTTTTTCCAATAAATCATTGAGCTTTTCAGATGAAAAATCTCCCAACTTTGAAGTGGATTTGTTATCCCTCCCTTCTCCGGGATTTTTTGTTTTTCTCAAAAGATCCATCTCATCCTCATCTCCCTCCTCACTAATCACTACTGCAGCTTCATTCAAAATCTGCTCCGTAGTAAAAATATCTATACCAAAGCGCAAACCAATCGCAATAGCATCCGAAGGACGTGAATCTATTTCAACTGATTTCCCATTTTTATCACAGACCAATTTTGCGAAAAATACACCTTCCTTAAGATCCGAGATCAAGATTTCTCTCACTTGAAAATCAAAATGATGGGCAAAGGATTTAAATAAATCGTGAGTCATCGGACGATTGGGCGTGATACTTTCCACTTCAATAGCTATGGCTTGCGCTTCAAACATACCTATAATTATTGGAAGGCGTCTTTTCCCCTCATACTCCCCCAATACAAGCGCAAAAGAGCCTGACTGTGCTTGCCCAGTTGAGAGACCTAAAATTTCAATTTTAACTTTATCTGACATTATTCTTGTGCCTCGTAAATAGCCTTTGTTAATTTAGGTAGTACCTCAAAAGCATCTCCAACGATACCATAATCAGCAGCTTTGAAAAAAGGTGCCTCAGGATCTTTATTAATAACTACAATAAATTTTGAAGAATTTACTCCTGCCAGATGCTGAATAGCTCCTGAGATTCCAACCGCAATATATAATGCAGGTGAAACCTTTACACCAGTCTGACCGACATGCTCATGATGTGGACGCCAATCCAAATCTGAAACAGGTTTACTACATCCCGTTGCTGCAGAAAGGGCAGCTGCCAAATCTTCAATTATTCCCCAATTTTCAGGACCCTTTAAACCTCTTCCACCCGAAACTACAATATCAGCTTCAGGAAGAAGAACATGACCACTAGTTTTTTCTTTAGATAATATCTTAACAGCTAAGTCTGATCTTTTTGCATTAGGTTGAAATACCTCCACTTTTGGATCAGATCCATTCTCTAGAATGAGGACTGTATTTTTGCGTAATGTAAGAATCTTCTTCTCATTGGTTAACTTGGTTTTAGCGAAGGCTTTCCCCGTGTAAATACTTCGATTTACTGTAAATCCGTTGGCCATATCAGGTAAATCGGTAACATTACTCACCAATGATGCATCAATCTTGATGGATACCCGAGCAGCTACCGGATCTGCCAATGAAGACTTGGCCATAACCAATAATTCAAAATTTTCTTTTATAAATGCTTGTGAAATAGCCGTAGATACTGCCATGATGTTTGAAGGCTCAAAATTTGAATCTGTAACACGTAATACCTCTTTCGCCCCAGCAGTTCCTAATTTATTAAGTTCTATTAAGTCTAGAATTCCAAAAACTATAGCAACTGTGTCTTGTGCTATTTCCGCCGCATAACTTGTTGCCTCGAACGAAGACTTTTTTATTCTACCCTCATCTGCTTCTACAAATACCAATACTTTCATCTATAGTACTTTTGCTTCATTTTTTAACAAATTTACCAACTCACTAATATTTTCGGCATCGATCATTTTTACACCACTTTTTGCTGCTGGCATCACGAAATTTTCAACAAATGTTCTATGTCCACCATCAAATGGTTCTAAAACATTGAGAGGCTTTGACCTAGCGGACATAATACCTCTCATATTAGGTATTTTCCATTCCGCTATAGGCTCCTGACAACCCGCAATCATAGGTAATTTTACTTCCAAACATTCTTTTCCTCCTTCAATTTCCCTAGATAATTTGGCAATATTCCCTTCCACATCTAAACGCATTACCGGAGAGACTGAGGGCATATCCAAAAGCTCTCCGAGCATTCCATGAACTTGTCCTCCATTAAAGTCAATAGATTCCCTTCCCGTAAGAATTAAATCGTAATCTGCTACCTTGACCACCTGAGCAATTTGATGGGCAACAAAGAAAGCATCTTTAGGTTCTGCATTAATCCGAATGGCCTTATCTGCTCCGATGGCTAATGCCTTTCTAATCGTTGGCTCTGTTTCTACTAATCCGACATTTAATACAGTGATACTGCCCCCCTTCTCTTCTTTCAATTCAACTGCTCTGGCCAACGCATAATCATCATAAGGGCCGATAATAAATTGTACACCACTATTATCAAATTTACTATCTTCGTCCTTGAAGGATATTTTAGATGTGGTATCTGGTACATGAGTTATGCATACAAGAATTTTCATGCTAAACATTAAATTTTAATTCTAAATTTGATGGTAAAGTTAATCATTATTAAAAGAATGTAAAAAGCATAAGATGAATATTAAACGTATAAAAGAACTTCAGAAATTACTTAAAAAAAACCCTTTAGATCCATTCTTAATTTATGCTATGACCCTTGAATTTATAGGGAAAAATAATGAATTTTGTTTGGCCAGTTTTAGAAAATTATTAGATGAATTTCCTGATTATCTCCCCACTTATTATCAAGCTGCTAAGCTATTTGCAGATTCTGGTTATGTAGAGGAAGCCAGAGCAACCTACAAGTTGGGGATTAAGAAAACAGCACTTTCGAAGAATAATAAAGCATTAGAGGAAATTAAAAATGCTTTTAAAAACTTTGAATTCGAAAACGATGGTTGAATAATTATGCCTCATTAAAAAGGCATTGGATCATCACTGGATGCGGAAGTATCATTAGCACCTTTACTTGGCATCGTAATGGTATAACCGCTGTTAGGATTATCAACGTTGGGAAAAGAAGAACCATAGGATTCATTCGTCAATATATCTGAATCAGTAAACTTGGTAAACTTTCCAACAAACTTGAGCTGCACGGTATCTAATTTACCATTTCTGTGTTTGGCGATAATCACCTCAGCAGTGCCATTAAGTGGTGCACCATCTTCACCCTGAGTAATCCCATAATACTCTGGACGATACAGAAACATCACCATATCGGCATCTTGTTCTATTGAACCCGATTCTCTTAAGTCTGATAACTGAGGCTTTTTGTCTCCTCCACGCGTTTCTACCGCTCTACTCAATTGTGACAACGCAATAACAGGGATATTCAATTCCTTTGCAATACCCTTCAAAGCTCTCGAAATAGAGGCAATTTCTTGTTCTCTATTTCCACCTGAATTTTTATTAGTATCTCCTCCTGACATCAGCTGTAAATAATCAATAATCAAAAGTTTGATATCATGCTGCTGAGCTAATCTTCTTGCCTTTGCCCTCAATTCTAAGATACTTAAACCTGGAGTATCATCAATAAATACGGGAGCCTCAGAAAGTTTCGATGTTTTATGAAGCAATTGTTCCCACTCATAATCAGCCATTTCTCCTCTTTTTAATTTTTCACTTTCCAATTCTGCTTCAGATGAAATTAATCTATTAACCAACTGTACAGATGACATTTCTAATGAAAATATAGCTACACCTTGGCCATGATCTATAGCTGCATTACGCATAGCTGAAACAACGAAGGCAGTTTTACCCATACCTGGCCTTGCCGCGATGATAACCAAATCAGAAGGTTGCCACCCTGAGGTGATTCTGTCCAATGCGGTAAATCCACTCGGCACACCTGTGATACCATCTTTTTGGTTTTTTCTTTCCTCTATCTGACTTATAGCCTTGGTAAGTAAAGAACTCATCTTATCATAATTCTTTCTGATGTGGGATTCTGAGACTTGGAAAAGTGCTTGCTCAGTACGATCCAATAACTGAAAAACATCTGTAGTATCCTCATAAGCATCAGTAACAAGTTCTGATGAAATCCGAATCAACTGTCTTTTGATAGATTGCTCAGAAATAATTCGAGCATGGTATTCTATATTTGCAGCCGAATTAACCCGTGTAGTCAAATCAGATATATAATAAGAACCGCCTACGAGTTCTAACTTTCCATTTTTTCGCAATTGATGCACCACAGTTTTGATATCTACCGGATCGCTATTATTAAAAAGCTGGACAATTGCTTCGAAAATATTTTGATGGGCTTCCTTATAAAAACTTTCCGCTTTTAAAATATCAATAACACTTGACAAAGCATGCTGCTCCAACATAAGTGCACCTAATACAACTTCCTCAATATCAACTGCTTGGGGAGGCAACTTCCCTAATGATTCTGTAGCGTCATTGACAATTTTCCTTCGTGTATTATCCACGAGTTTACGCGATGATGAAGCTAAGTGGTCCATTTAATGATGTGATAACATAAGTTTAAGTTTGATAGCAAACGTAACATTTCAAGTTAATAACTCCTCTTTTAAATTAAATTTAGTTTGCACATATTATCCACAATTTTATACCCTAAGCAAATCAATTATCTCTGTGTATTTTTTACTACTTTTGAATTATAATTGATCAAATTAAAAATGAATCTTGAATTTATTAAAGATAAACAAAGAATTGCAATCATCGGAAACGAAGGAGCTCACGAGATTACTAAAATTGTCTTTCATGTCTTGAATAAAGTGGGAAAATTGTATGATTTCATCCTATCTCCAAATAACTATCAAATTGGAGATGCTGCCATTGTTATAACAACCTGCGACTTTAGTGATTTAGACGAGATAAAATTCAAAGAATTTTTAAAATTCAATCATCATATTGCCCTAATTCATCACGTAGAGGATGAAAAATCAAAAAATGTTCACGCTGATGAAAAATTTATTGAAAAATATGAACTTTTTGCTGATTTAACTCCCAAAAGTGGTACTTTACTTTACAATAAAGAGGATAATTTAGCCATTGTCATCAGTGAAAAACAACGTGAAGGTGTGAGTTTAGTTGAATATGAATCTCTCCCTGAGACTGAAATAGAAGGAAGATATACACTCGAAAATAATCAAAGTCTCATTAATAAAAACAAAAACTTCTTATCTCACGCAGGAGCAGCCAAAGCCTTATTACAAAAAATGTCGATACCCAGTGACCAAATCATGGAAGCTTTTACTACTTATGAGGATAAAATATAATGCTAAATTTAAAAAATCCATTAGTCTTTTTTGATCTTGAAGCTACCGGAATCAATACCTCTAAAGATCGAATTATAGAAATCGCTATGATTAAGATTTTTCCTAATGGTCAGAAAGAAGAGAAATCCCAACGCGTAAATCCAGGCATCCCTATTCCATTAGAATCAAGTTTGGTGCATGGTATTTATGATAAACATATTAAAGATGAACCCTTATTCAATCAAGTTGCCGAATTGATTTCAACTTTTTTGGAAAATTGTGATCTCTGTGGCTTCAATATTTTACACTTTGATATCCCCTTGTTGGCTCAGGAATTTAATAGAGTAGGTATAGATTTCGATACCGAAAAGAGGAATTTATTAGATGCTCAAAAAATTTACCATTTAATGGAAAAACGAAACTTAGGTGCTGCCTATAAATTCTATACAGGTAAGGAATTAGAAGACGCTCATAGCGCGCTAGCGGATACTCAGGCAACCATGGCTGTATTTACAGGTCAAATTGAAAAATATGAACAGCAAACTATATCTAATCTGAAAGGTGAGGTTTTGGGTATCATAGAAAATGACATGAGTGCCTTACATTTGGTCTTAAACAAAAATATGGTAGACTTAGCTGGGCGCATGGTAATCAATGATCAAGGAAAAGAAGTGTTTAATTTCGGAAAACATAAAGGCAAATTAGTTACCGAAGTTTTGCAAAAAGAACCATCGTTTTATGATTGGATGATGAAGGGTGATTTTCCCTTGGATACGAAAAAAAAATTAACCCAATTAAGATTAAGTAGCTTTAATAAATAATAAAAAATGCCTTGCCCCGGGGCAATCAAAATAAAAAATGTAATGTCATGGGTAAAACAATTATTATTTCAAATCGACTTCCAGTCAAAATAGAACATAATAAAAATACTCTTATTTATAAATCTAGTGAGGGTGGCCTGGCAACTGGTCTGAACTCCGTTTTTAAGCGAGGTGATAACCTTTGGATTGGATGGCCTGGATTGGCCATCGAAAAAGCAAAAGAGTCAGAGGTACATTCAAAACTCATGGAACAGCACATGAAACCTGTTTTTTTGAGTAATGAAGAAATTGAAGATTTCTATGAAGGTTTCAGCAACGAAACCTTATGGCCAAACTTTCATTATTTCAATCAATATACGGTTTATAAAGAGGAGAATTGGCTCGCCTATCAACGTGTGAATCAAAAATTTGCCGAAATCGTTGCAGAAGAGCTCGAAGATGATGATACAGTCTGGATACATGATTATCAACTATTACTATTACCTCAAATGATTAGGATCATAAGCCCTAATTCAACTATTGGTTTTTTTCTACATATTCCTTTTCCGTCCTATGAATCCTTTAGAAGATTGCCTTGGAGAAGAGAATTACTAAATGGGATGCTCGGTTCTGATTTTTTAGGGTTTCACACTTATGACGACATGAGACATTTTCTTTCCTCTGTCAATCGACTGGCAGGGCTTGGTAACTCTAATGGCACTATTAAAGTCCAAAACAGACTTATAAAAGCTGACGCCTTACCCATGGGTATCGATTATGAAAAGTACGCCGACTCTGCTCAAGATCGAAATACATTGGCGAAAGAGGCACGTTACAGAGAATCCATTGGTAATGTGAGACTCATTTTATCCATTGATCGACTAGATTACTCAAAAGGTATCCCTCAAAGACTTAGGGCATTTGAGCTTTTTTTAGGTAAATATCCTGCCTTTAAAGAGAAAGTCTCTCTATTGATGGTAGTAGTTCCCTCAAGATATTCTGTTTCAAAATACAAACAACTTAAAGAGGAGATAGACCTTTTAGTTGGACGCATCAATGGTCAATTTTCAAAACTTAATTGGACACCTATCCATTATTTCTACAGAAGTTTTCCATTACCCGCCTTGTCTGCTTTTTACAGGATATCTGATGTCGCTTTGGTTTCTCCTATGCGAGATGGTATGAATTTAGTTTGTAAAGAGTATGTAGCCAGTAGATTAGACCGGAAAGGAGTATTAATTCTAAGTGAAATGGCTGGAGCTTCCAAAGAACTCTCTGATGCCATTATTGTAAACCCGCATGACGTTCATCAGTTAGTCGAAGCAATTTATAAAGCTTTGACTTTGCCTGTTAAATTGCAGATTAAAAGTATGACTTCGATGCAGAAATCATTGAAACGATATAATATACATGCTTGGGTCAAATTATTCATGGATGAACTGGAAAACGTTAAGATTGAACAAAGTCATCTCAAGACAAAATTGCTTGATCATCAGCTCTCAGACGAAATAACATATACCTATAAACAATCAGAGGAGCGATTGATTTTCTTGGATTATGATGGTACCCTAGTTGGATTTAATGAAAATCCTAATGACTCTAAACCTGATCATGAGCTCAAAGAAATTTTGACACTTCTCACGAAAAATAAAAAAAATCACATCGTGATTATTTCAGGTAGAGATCGACAATCACTTGAAAAATGGATGAAGCCTTTTTCATTGGATATCGTAGCAGAACATGGTGTTTGGATTAAAAGAATGGGTAAACCATTTAAAACTTTTATAAAAATTAATTCTAATTGGAAAAAAGAGATTATGTCCCTATTAGAGAGGTACGTAAATCGTACACCGGGTTCCTTTGTTGAAGAAAAAGATCACTCATTGGTATGGCATTACCGAAAAGTCGAAACGGGTTTAGGAGAAGTCCGAACGCGGGAGCTCACTAGTCATTTGAAATACATGACCGCCAATGAAAACTTACAGGTACTTGAAGGCGATATGATCGTAGAAATAAAAAACTCTGAAATCAATAAAGGAAAAGCTGTCCAAAAATTAATGAAAATTTATCCTAAAGCCGACTTTTTATTAGCATTTGGAGATGATTTTACCGATGAAGATACTTTTAAAGCACTCCCTGAGGATAGTTTTACTATTAAGGTAGGCATTAGTGCTTCTGAAGCAAAGTTCAGCGTTAATTCTTATCGAGAAGTGCGAAAATTATTGAGCAAAATTACAAAAAACTAGGTCTATCAAGTTTATGGGCAATTCTTGTTGCTGCATTTAGTAAACCCACGTGGCTGTAAGCTTGCGGAAAATTTCCCCACATACCACCATCTTTTTCATTTACATCCTCACTCAAAAGTCCTACATGGTTACTAAATGAAATGAGATTTTCGAAATATTTGATGGCTTCATCTAACCTTCCCACACAAGCCAACGATTCAACATACCAAAAAGCACAAATCAAAAAGGTCGTTTCAGGTGCTCCAAAATCATCTTGATGTTTATATCTGTAAAATAGACCACCGGAGGCGGCTAGCTCTTTTTCCATTGCAGTCAAGTGATTTTTGGCCCTTTGTGAATGACCAGGGAGATAATTCATCATGATGAGTTGTAGGGTGCTGGCATCCATTCTATCAACTCCGACAGCCTGAGCATATCCTTTCTTTGAGGATACGTATGCTTTTTCAATTTCAACTTCAGACCGCTTTTTTAACCAGACCGCTAATTTACCCATTTCCTCGTTTTTAAGTACTTTAGCCATTTTTATGGCGGCACAACTTCCCGCCCAATGAAACAGATAGGTATAAGTGTGATGCTGCTTTAAGTTTCTGAACTCCCATAAGCCTGCATCTTTTTCGTCAAAAGTCTTTTCAATCATTTTCAGCGTTTTCATAATCAATCCCGAAGAATCAAATCTTTCTGTAAAAATAATTCTTTTATCCTCATATAGCGGTAGCAGTGATATTAAAACTTGACCATAAACGTCGTTCTGAATATGAGTATAAGCCTGATTCCCAACCCTTACAGGTTGATTTTCCAAATATCCTTTTAAAGGTATTTCTACTTCAGTCAGTGCCTTTTTCCCTGATATGCCATAAAGTGGTTGGTAACGACTCTCTTCATCAATCGTCGTATTCAATATATAATGAAAATACTTTTCTAATTCTTCGAAATGACCAATATTACTGAAAGCATTGAGCGTATAAAAAGTATCCCGCATCCAACAATAACGATAATCCCAATTTCTGGTACTACCTGGTGATTCTGGTAAACTGGATGTCATCGCTGCTACAATTGCACCCGTATCCTCGTATTGGTGAATTTTTAGGATTAATGCCGATCGAATTGCTTCTCGTTGATAAAAATCGTTGACACTTGACGTTTTGACCCAATCTCTCCAATAAATCATAGTTCTGCTCAAAAACACATTACAAGTCTCAATTATTGCTCCTTCAAGAGGTGGCCCATACGTCAAAACCATATATTTATCTTCGTTCAATACGAAAGCTTGATCGTCTACGATATAGTTGAGCGAAATATTAGTGGTCAATCTTACATTAGCTTCTAAACCCAAAAACTGAATGTGATTACTTCCCAGACTTTGCTTAGGAACTGAGTTTCCATACTCTCCCACAGGCTTGCATTTGACCATGATTTTTGGATTCCCTTCTACACGCTCTATTTTTCTCACCAACATAAGAGGTTTAAAATAACGATCAGACTGATAAAATCGAGGTGCAAAATCAGTTACTCTGTAAGTTCCCTCTAGAGTAGATATTTCTGTCTGAAGAATATTGGTATTTTCTAAATAAGTTTGTTTAGACTTAAATCCGTTCTCTAATGGCTTGATAGAAAATTCACCACCTTTTTCATGATCCAAAATAGATCCAAAGATGAAACTACTATCAAACCTAGGCCAACACATCCAAGATACACTTGTATCAGTATGTATGTGAGCAGTAAAAGCGCAATTGCCAATTACACCATAATCATAAGTATGTCTTTCCATAGGTTTCTTCTTTATTGAATGAGAATCATAATAATTTGTCATATTTATGATACAAACATCGTAATTTAATTAAAATAATAATACATTATCATTTTAATTATCATTATGTTAATAATTATTACCTAGTTAAATAAAAGGTGATTAATTAAAAATTTATCAATTGTACTATAAAAAAGTGAACATGAATTGTAACTAGAATATCTCCTAATACCATTTACTATTTAGCATCAAATAACTAACTTTGAAAAAAAAGAAAATAGTGTTCGATAATTTCTTTTCAAACAAAAAAGTCAAACTTGGACTTTTAATTCTATGGGTAGTGATCATTTACCAAACACTCATTACAGCACTTGTAGAAGTAGAAAAAATTAGTCCACAATCTACTTTAAGTGATTATAAAAATGCATACTGGTATTCTTTAGTGACGTTAACGACAGTAGGTTATGGAGATTTATTTCCCTTAACTACGCATGGCAGAGTTATTGGCGGCATTTTTGTATTATTGAGTATGGTTTTTTATGCTACCGTAATCGGCGGAGTTTCAAATATTATTGTAAACATAAAAGAAAATAAAAAATTGGGATATGAAGGAACAAATTTCTCCAATCATATAGTTATGATAGGGTGGAATGATTTTGGAAATTTAGTGGCCGAACAACTTTTCGGTGTTGGGAAAAAAATAGGTATCATAACCGATAATAAAACTTCGGTTGACTTCATAAAAGATAAATACAAAACAAAAAATCTATTTGTCTTATTTAATGACTATAAAAATATTGATTTCTACAAAAAAATCAATATTGAGCTGTCAAGCATGGTTTTTATTAATCAAAACAATGATACAGAAAAACTTGTCACAGCTCTCAATCTCAAAAAATATTATACAAACCTTAGGTTGTCAGTAGCTCTCGATAATTCTGAATTAAAAGAAACCTTCATCGCAGCGGGAGTAGAGCAAGTTATTTTGCAACACGAAATTTCATCCAAACTTTTAGCTAGCTATATTTTTGAACCTGATGTCGCTAATTATTCCGAATCCATCATGTCTTTTGCTAAATCAGATGATGACTTTGATATTAAACAATTTAAAGTGGTTGCCGAAAACCCTTATCTCCATAAGAATTACGAGGAGGTCTTTTTTAATCTTAAGATGAAATACAATGGGGTATTGATAGGAGTCTCAAAAATTAAAAAGACTGGGGAACGAGAACTGATAAAGAATCCTGCCTTCGATTTAAAGATAGAATTAGGTGACTACTTAATTATCATCCTTAATGGTAGAGCACACCAACAAATAAGTAAAGTTTTTAACATTGAGGAGGGACTCATTCAATAACTAGCATCCAAATCTATGAAAACTATTTTATCTGTCATCTTGTTTATACTTATTGTATCTTTAGGATGTAAAAATCAATCATTATCAGAAGATGAAAAATTTGCAACTCGAGAAATTCACGAAAACGTACAATGGCATTTTGATAAAATAGACGTGGATGGAGTTGAATATTTAATTCTTGAAAAGGACAATAACAATCCCCATGAAGGATTTGGCTTTATGTCCATAAGAGCAAATAACATTTTGCAAAAGCAAGATTCAATTCTGGCCTATTTAAAAGCGAATCAACAAATGCAAGCAAAGCTCTATGCCAAATTACACGACATAGGCGAGGAAAAAGCCTTAAACCTTAATAAAGATTTATATTATAGGGCCTTGATGAAGCAAAATCAGGAACTTAAAAAGCTATCTGAGCAAAAACATACGAGTATATTACGCTAAACATAGACTTTCAACATGAAGGAAAGCGTAATAATCATATTAATCACTCCTGAAATTTTTCCATAAAAAAATGGCGGATCAGATCTAATATATTTGCTAAGTCTTCATTTACATCAGCTTGATTTCTTAAATTTTGAACACAATTTTTTGCGTCCGATAGTTCATTAGAAGTTCTAAATACTTCAGATAATAAATTACAATCATTAGTTAGAGATAAAAGAATTGAAAATGAAACATCATTTTTAAATCCTCTTAAAACCAATGCCCTAAGTGTATTTCTTATTTCTTGTTCATAGGCGTAATTGACATTTTCCATTCGCTGACTTAACGGAATCCACAACAAGGAATTTTCTTCTCTTTTAAGGACTCCTCTCGCAATTAATAGCTCTTCCAGATCAATATGAAGTTTTTTAAGTTTGTTTTTCAATCTTAATATTTCCTCAATGATTCCACTTCCATCAGTGAGATTTTTTAATAACTTATCTAAAAAAATATTTCCACTTTGGTTGGTAGAACTTATTTTAATAGCCCCTCTTTCAATCCTTACATTACCTGTTAAATAAAGTTGTAAAATACCACCAACTATTAATCCATAATCAAGAACCTTTTCAGATTTTTTTAGCAGTTGGCCCTGGTAATCACCTAAGGCGAGTAAATATAACCCTTCCGAAATACTGAGTTGTAATTTATGAATTGGTTCTTCCGATTCCACAGATTTTTTTACACTTGCTTTCAGCTGATCAATATCAAAGGATTCTGACGAAGGATCTTGTTTTCCTTGTAGCATTATTGAATCTTTCTGAGTAGCGCAGGTATTGTCAGACCTTGAACCAGTATGGAGAAAACAACTACACAATAAGTTGTAAATAAAATGATACTCTTAAAATTAATCGGAATCCACTCAAAATCAGATAAAGACAATGCCAAGGCAACAGAAATACCTCCTCTCAACCCTCCCCATATAAGCAAGGGCGTCGTACCTTTCTCAAATTTCTTCTTTATGCTCATTAAACCTACCGGCAAGGAAACGCCGATGGTCCGACCCGTGAGAACAATCAAAATTCCAACCAATCCAATTAAAAACATATCACTGGTCACATTTTTGGCTATCACTAACATTTCCAAACCAATGAGAATAAATAACATTGCGTTTAAAGTTTCATCTAATAAATGCCAAAATTTAAAAACATACTTACCAGTGGCATTTGCTAATTTCTCATCCCTCCCTTTATTACCAATAAAAAGCCCCAAAATCACCATAGCTAAAGGAGCAGAAACATGAATGGATTCAGCAAATCGACCACCTATCATAACCAGGCTGAGAGTTACCAAAACCTCTAATTCTACATAATCATTGTCAATAAAAAGCAAAGCTTTAAAGCCAAGGTAACCCAACAAGGCACCAAGCAATAATCCCCCAAAAACTTCTTGACTAAATAAAATTCCTACCTCAGCAATATTAAACGTATCCATTCCTCTTTCCGCAACGCCCAAAATAGTTAAAAAAACAACCACGCCTACTCCATCATTGAAAAGGGATTCACCCGCAACTTTTATTTCCAAATTTTTAGATAAGTTGAACTTCTTTAATAGGGCCAACACAGCAATTGGATCTGTAGGCGAAATAAGGGCGCCTAAGAGTAAGCAATAAATAAAGTCCATGTCTACACCCAAAATCGGAAATACGTAAAAAAACAAGGTACCGACTACAAATGTGGAAATTAGAGTACCAAAAACGGCTAAAATAATGATAGGTACTTTTTCTTCTATCAAAGTATTCAAATCCATTGATAAGGCTCCTGCAAAAAGTAAAAAATTTAACATGATGTCGAGAAGAACCTCTTTAAATTCAAATTCCTCAATGATATGTTCTGCTCCTTCGGCTATACCTGGGAACAAAAGGCCAACCAAAAGCACCAAAGCAGAGCTTATCAAAGCAATTAGCATCAATCCGATGGTAGACGGTAATTTAAAATACGCGATGTTTATCAGAGTAAAGGCTGCTGAAAGAACCAATAATAATGTTATTAAGTCGATAATACTCATGATATGATCTTCAAAAGATAATTTTAGTATTTAAAAGACAAAAATGAGCTTAAAAATAACAAAAAAAATTGTCTAGCTGTTTAATTAAGTCTAAAATATTTGTTAATTCGTGCTAATATGTTGAAGTGGCTATTTCATACCAATCAATTAAATGAAAAATCAATCTTGGTTTTTCTAAAAATTATATTGATTCTTATCCTATTATCGTCTTGCCGGTTAATTCAAAAAACCCACCTAAAAACTCATGTAAAAAAAATATCGAATGAAGTAACAAAGCTACCCAAATCTTTTGTAGGATTTTCCGTTTATGACCTTGAAGAAAACAAGCATTTGATCAAAATCAATGATGAATACTATTTTACACCTGCCTCAAACAACAAAATCCTTACACTTGTTACTTATTTAAACCTTAATTTAACGAATATCCCTTCTTTTCAATATGAAAAGAAAAATAATCAACTTCATTTAATCCCTCTTGGAGATCCTACTTTCCTACATCCAGAATTTAAAAAACAGCCAGGATATGCTTCGTTAACATCATTGCTGACAGACTCCTTAATAATACATCCCCCCCTAAAACCTATTGCACATTACGGACCTGGTTGGTCATGGGATGATTATAATTACTATTTTCAACTAGAGAGATCATGGCTCCCTATTTTTGGAAATAGAGTAAATGTCCAACTTTCTAAGGACAACGTAACTGTTTCACCCAGTTTTTTTACCCCCTATGTAAACTTTGAATCTGTAAAAAAATATCGTGATCCTCACTACAATATATTTAATTATCCAATCGAATCCCTCTCTCAAAACAAAAAAAACTATACTCCTTTCAAGGTTAATAATGAATTAATAAAAAAATTATTACTGGATACTATTCATACAAATATTATTTTAGGTCCCCCAAAAGCATTAGGTAAAGATTCCTTGATTCAAGGACCTTTGGTACAGCCTATTCTTAAAAAAATGATGTTTGAAAGTGATAATTTTTTAGCCGAGCAACTGTTGCTAAATGCACAAAGAATAGAAGGGTATGAGACTCAAAAAGAATATTTACAAAGTTTAAAATCCTCTCTGTTTGCCTCATTACCAGACCCCCTCATATGGGTCGATGGTTCAGGATTGTCTGTATATAATATGAATACACCTCGGAATTTTGTCAAGATCCTTGAAATCATCTTTAATATGATTACGTGGGATGAAATCAAGGAATTCTTTCCCAATAAATTTTCTGATGAAAACATTGATGATTCATTTATTTATGCCAAAACAGGTACGCTACGACATAACCAAGCAATTAGTGGATATCTAGTCACACGATCGGGTCGGAAATTGGCATTTAGTTTTTTGAGCAATCACTATACAGTATCTCCCTCAAAAATAAGAGCCGAAACAAAAAAAATATTGATTAAAATTAGAGATACATTTTAATTGATTCATCAAACAAAATATCGACCTTTAATAACTTCTCTCAACCCTTACCCATTTTTGACTTCTCATTTAACTTTAATTTAACTAAAATTAATTTCGGATATAGTTATCCCACCCCTTAAAATATAAACTATAAAGATGCGTAATTCAATTATCCTTTTTTTGTTTGTCTTTAACTTCGTTTTTTCTGAAAGTTTAGCTCAAAAAAGAAAAAGATTGAGTCAGTCAAATCCCCCACTAAGTTTTTCGAATAGCATGTTTGATGGTTTAGAATGGAGATGCATAGGCCCTTTCAGGGGTGGTAGATCCGCAGCAGTTACTGGGGTATCAGGCAAACCTAATTTGTTCTATTTTGGAGCTTCTGGTGGAGGTGTTTGGAAAACAAATGATGCTGGAAATAGTTGGCAAAACCTAAGTGATGGATATTTTGGAGGATCAGTAGGTTCCATCGCTGTTAGTGACTGGGATTCCAATGTAATTTATGTTGGTGGTGGTGAGGTCACTGTGCGTGGCAATGTATCGTCTGGCTATGGTATGTGGAAATCTGTCGATGGAGGTAAAACCTGGAGCCATAAAGGATTACCAGATTCTTACCATATAGTCAGAATCAAAATACATCCCAAAAGCGCCAATCTTGTTTACGCTGCAGTGATGGGGAATCTTTATAAACCAACAGCTTCTCGAGGTATTTACAGATCAAAAGATGGAGGTGATAATTGGGAGAAAGTGCTTTTTGCCAACGAAAATGCAGGTGCAGTCGAATTGGTTATGGACCCAAATAATCCTCGGGTACTATATGCTTCAATGTGGCGGATCAGAAGAACTCCCTATAGTTTAGAAAGTGGTGGTCTGGGTTCTGCCATATGGAAAACTACGGACGGTGGTGATAATTGGACCAATATTTCACATAACGAAGGATTACCAAAGGGAATTTGGGGTATTTCTGGAGTGACTGTTTCACCTATTAATTCAGAAAGAGTTTGGGCTTTAATAGAGAATAAGGAAGGTGGTTTATTCCGATCCGATGATGCAGGTATGACATGGGTAAAAACAAACTCAGAACGAAAGTTGAGACAGAGGGCGTGGTATTACACCAAGATATTTGCAGATACTCAAGATGAAGATCGCGTCTACGTCATGAATGTACAGTATCATAGGTCAAAGGATGGTGGAAAAACTTTTGAAACTTACAATGCACCCCATGGTGATCATCATGATCTTTGGATCGCACCTGATGATAATCAACGATTAATCATCGGTGATGATGGAGGTGCCCAAATTTCCTTTGATGGAGGTGAAAATTGGAGTACTTATAAAAATCAACCGACTGCTCAGTTTTATCGCGTTACTACTGACAATTCTTTCCCTTACAGGATTTATGGAGCACAGCAGGATAACTCTACCATAAGAATTGCTCACAGGACAGATAGAAAATTCATCGGTGAAGGTGATTGGGAGTCCACTGCGGGTGGTGAAAGTGCACATATTGCCATAGATCCGGAAAATAATAATATTACATACGGTGGGAGTTACGGAGGCCATCTAACACGCGTAAATCATGAAACCTCAGAAATAAGAGGTATCAATGTTTGGCCTGACAATCCCATGGGACATGGGGCAGAAGATATGAAATATCGATTTCAGTGGAACTTTCCCTTATTTTTCTCCCCTCACAATTCAAAAAAATTATACACTGCTTCAAATGTACTCCACGTAACTATGGATGAGGGACAATCATGGGAAATTATCAGTCCAGATCTAACTAGAGATGACCCAAATAAACTTGGCTCATCAGGAGGACCTATTACAAAAGACAATACCAGTGTTGAATACTACTGTACAATATTCGCTGCAGCAGAATCCTACCATGATGAAGGAGTCATCTGGACTGGGAGTGATGATGGTTTAATTCATATCACTATGGACGGTGGCACAAATTGGAAAAATGTAACACCTCCCAGTATGCCCGAATGGATGATGATTAACAGTATTGAAATCAATCCCTTCGAAAAAGGTGGAGTATATGTAGCCGGTACCAAATATAAATCAGGTGATTTCAAACCCTATTTATTCATGACTAATGATTATGGAGCTACTTGGAAAAAAATTACCATGGGTATAGATAATAATCACTTCACACGTGTATTAAGAGCTGATCCAAAAAGAAAAGGCTTACTCTATGCGGGTACTGAAACTGGTATTTATATCTCATTTGATAATGGTACTAGTTGGAAGTCTTTTCAACAAAATTTACCTGTAGTTCCTATAACAGATCTCACCATTAAAGACAATAACCTCATCGCAGCTACCCAAGGACGAAGTTTTTGGATCATTGATGACCTCACGGTATTACATCAATTAAATTCAGTTATCGAAAAGCAAGCCTTTCATCTTTATAAACCTATGAACGCTTATCGAATGGGAGGCGGTAATGGACAAAACTCTAGAACTGAAGGAACAAATCATCCAGGTGGAGTACTGGTGCATTATTTTGTGAGGGACACTAATCAATCAGATACCATCTCTATTTCTTTTAAGGAAATCGATGGTGAATTAATAAAAACCTACAGTACCCATTTTGATAAAAAATTGAATGAGTCCAAACTTAATGTTAAGCCCGGTTTAAATCAGTTCAGTTGGGACATGAGATATCAAGGAGCCAAAACATTTCCCGGAATGATACTTTGGGCCGTAGACACTTTAGGTCCAAAAGCAATTCCTGGTAAATATTTAGTCGATTTAAAAGTAAATAATGATGTTGTGATAAAGGAATTTGAGATTGTTCCAGATCCTCGAAAAAGTGTAAGTCAGGAAGATTTAAAGTCACAATTTGATTTTTTAATAAAAGTGAGAGATCAATTAAGTGCCGCCAATCAAGGAGTAATAGACATCCGAGCAATTAAACCACAGATCAATGATATTTCAAAAAAGATAAATTCAGAACACGAAGAAATAATACAATTGATCTCAAATATAAGTATTGATCTAAAACATATAGAAGAAATACTCTATCAAACTCAAAATGAGAGTGATCAGGACCCCCTTAATTTTCCAATAAGACTGAACAATAAAGTAGGTTATCTAGGCTCTATTATGGCAGTTGGTGATAACAAACCTACAGACCAGTCCTTGAAATTTTTCAAAGAAATCAGTGCTGAAATAGATGCTGAGCTCGCAAAACTTGAAAAAATAAAAACGCAAGATTTGGAGGCATTAAATAAAATCATCGCCAGTAAAAAAATTAATGCTATAAAAATCAAATAATAAAATATCATAGGTAATTTCGCACTACAATTAATAAATGCATATTCATGTATGATTTTATAATTATTGGGGGAGGTATTGTGGGATTGGCTACTGCACTCAAATTGAAGTGTAAAAATTCGAAACTAAAAATAGCTGTATTAGAAAAAGAAAATAAATTAGCCGCACATCAAACTGGTCATAACTCAGGTGTTATTCATTCGGGTCTTTATTATAAACCAGGGAGCTTCAAGTCTAAAAACTGTCTTAATGGATACCATTCCCTTATCAAATTTTGTGAAAAAGAAGAAATCCCTTTTGAAATTTGTGGCAAAATTGTGGTTGCTACAAACGAGAGTCAGTTGCCAGCGCTAAAAACGCTGTATCAACGTGGACAAAGAAATGGATTGAAAAAATTGCGTTTATTAAATGCCTCTGAATTGAAAGAAATTGAACCTCATGTTAAAGGAATAAAAGGAATTCATGTGCCCCAGACCGGTATTATAGATTACAAAATCGTAGCAGAAAAATATGCAGAAAAATTTCAATTATTAGGTGGAAAAATTTTTTTAGAGAACAAAGTTGAAGAGATTGTTAAAACATCTAATTCTTTAGAAATTACTACGAGTAAACAAAACCTATCCGCTCGAAAAATCATTAATTGTGCTGGGCTACAATCTGACCTCGTAGCTCACCTCACAGGTATCAAAATCAACTATAAAATTATTCCATTCAGAGGAGAATATTACAAACTAAAAAAGGAAAAAGAGTATCTTGTAAAAAATTTAATTTATCCCATTCCAGATCCTAATTTTCCTTTTCTTGGTGTTCATTTCACACGAATGGCACAAGGAGGCATAGAGGCGGGACCCAATGCTGTATTGGCATTTCGAAGAGAAGGCTATAAGAAATCTGATATCCACTTAGGTGAGTTAGCAGGCTTTTTGACTTATCCTGGATTTCGAAAGGTAGCTTTCAAATATTGGAAAATAGGATTAGGAGAGATGTACCGTTCCTTTTCTAAAAAAGCTTTTACCAAAGCATTACGAGAACTCATCCCTGAAATTCAAGAAGGTGATCTAATAGCCGGAGGTTCTGGTGTTCGTGCTCAGGCATGTGATAAAGACGGAGGTTTGATCGATGATTTTTTGGTAATAGAAGGAGAAAGATTTATCAATGTCGGCAATGCACCTTCACCAGCTGCAACTGCATCAATAGCCATTGGAAATCAAATTGCCCAGCTAGCTCTCAAATAATGAAAATAATTTTGTGATAATTTATGATGAATGATATGGATAAAACAGGTGTTCCCTCACTGAAAATCTAAAAAGTATGAATCAAATACAAAGCATCAGTGTTCAAGAACTAGCTAAAATGCGTAAAGAAAAAATACCTCATCAATTAATTGACGTCAGGGAATCGTATGAATTTGACCTTTGTAATATCGAGGGTCACTTGATTCCACTAGGAGAGATTGAATATAGATCTGATGAGATTAATAAAAATGAGAAAGTTATATTGCAGTGTCGAAGTGGACGAAGAAGCGCCACGGCAATCGCAATACTTAAGCAGAAAGGCTTTACAAATCTATTTAATCTTAGAGGCGGTATATTGGCCTGGTCCGATGAAATTGATGACAAAATCCTTAAATATTAAATTATTTCAATTATGCCCAATAAAATGAACTATAAATTTATCCCATTCATTTCTTTATTTGTCTGGTTTACTTCTTGCTCCCAGGCCCAAGAAGTAAATTCCAATAATTTAATGCATACTCAATGGAACCTTACTGAAACGGAATGGAAAGATAAACTTACTGATCTTGAATATTATGTGTTAAGACAAAAAGGTACAGAGCCTGCTTTCTCAGAAGGATATTGGAATAAGAAAGAAACAGGTATTTATCGATGCAAAGCTTGTCAATTAGCTTTATTTGCCTCTGACACAAAATATAAATCTGGTACCGGATGGCCGAGCTTTTGGGCGCCGATCAATACCAAAAATATAGCAGAGGAAAAAGATTTTGCACTTGGCATGATCCGAACAGAAGTACTGTGTTCAAGATGCGGTGGTCATCTGGGTCACGTTTTCCCAGACGGACCTAAACCTACGGGTCTTAGATATTGCTTAAATTCTGCTGCTCTTAATTTCGAAACAGAAAAGACTGAGAAATGAGGAGTACCTCCTTGACGGAATACCCTCAATTAATTTCTATCCAAAAGCATATTTTTTTGCTAATCCAATCTTTTACAAAAAATTGATATTTTGGTGATCTTGCTGTGAAATCATTCGTAGTGGTATTGATTGCTCACATATCTGTCAATTGCACTTCACCATTTTTAATAGTTACTTCAGTATGTTTAGCTAGCTTCAGATTCTAAAAGATCCTGCACACTTTAAAACCTATATTTTTTATATTTTTTTGAGGTGAAGTCGAGCATGATCTATCTCTAAAATATTCTATAAATTAATAAATACCATGCTAAGGATTCTGGGTCTTCGAGCAAATATTAACGAGTTAAACAGTAGTTTTTAATTCATCCAAAAGATTATTGAGGGATTTTTTCGCATCTCCAAAAAGCATACTGGTTTTTTCATGAAAAAATAAGGGATTTTCTATGCCTGAATAACCTGAGCTCATACTTCGTTTGAGTACAATAACGTGCTTGCCTTTTAAAATCTCTAAAACCGGCATACCAAAAATAGGACTCCCAGGATCGTCTAAAGCAGATGGATTAACCACATCATTAGCACCCACTACAATAGCGACATCTGTTTCTTTCAAAAATTTATTAGCATCATCCAAATCTAATAGTTTGGCATAGTCAACATCTGCTTCTGCCAATAATACATTCATATGACCGGGCATTCGTCCAGCAACAGGATGAATAGCGTATCTAACATTTACCTCCACTTCCTCAAGCAAATCTTCAAGTTCTTTACAAATTTTTTGTGCTTGTGCTACTGCCATACCATACCCTGGTACGATGACTACATTCGTTGAGTAGCGAAGCATAATGCTGGCATCCATAATATTTACCTCCTTTACCGTTTGATCTCCAACTTGAGCTGCAATACCTACTTCACCGCCAAAACCTCCTGCCAAGACGTTAATAAGAGATCTGTTCATTGCTTGGCACATTAAAATAGTCAGAATGGCTCCTGAGGATCCCACAAGAATTCCTCCCATAAGCATGATCATATTATCATAAATGATACCTGCCAAGGCCGCAGAAACTCCCGTTAAAGCATTCAGTATAGAAATAATTACAGGCATGTCAGCGCCCCCCACATTTAATACAAAAGTGATACCATATAGCAACGACAAAATTGCAATTAAGATGACCAATTCCATGGACTCCAATGTTTGAAGCTGATAAAATGAAATTCCCATTAGCGTCAAAAGCAAACCCATATTAATCATATTGGCCCTAGGTAACTTCCAACTATCTTTGATTTTTCCAGATAGTTTCCCATACGCAACTAAGCTTCCAGAGAAAGCTATGGAACCAATCAGCAAGGCTAATAAAGTAGTTAAGTAAGAAGCTAATTCAAAGGTTTCTAAATAATGAAAATTCAATAATTCTGCAATAGAAATTAACAAGGCACAAGCTCCACCAAGGCCATTAAACAAAGAAACCATTTCTGGCATTTTAGTCATAATTACCCTAGTTGATACCAAAAGACCAATACCCCCCCCCAATATCAGCGCACCCGAGATAAAAAAATAATTACCATCTCCGGACTCCACTGGTGAAATTAGGGCAATCAATACTCCAAAGCCCATACCCAGCGCCGCGATTAAATTACCAGAACTAGCTGTTTTCGGGCTACTTAAGCGCTGCAAACCAATAATGAATAAAGTTACAGATATAAGGTAGACTAAGTTGATCAATGCAGTCATCACACTTTATATTTAAATAAAATTATTTTTTCCGAAACATTTGAAGCATGCGATTAGTTACGGCATGACCACCCACAACATTGATTGTTCCAAGTAATATTGCTAAACTTCCAAAAAATAGTGATAAATAGTCCTCTGAACCACTACTACGAACCAATATAATTGCGCCTATAATTACAACACCACTAATCGCATTGGCTCCTGACATTAAGGGTGTATGTAGAACTGTCGGCACTTTGGATATCAACTCAAAACCTAAAAACACGGCCATGATTAAAGCAAATAAAATTGTCAGTTGGTTTATTAAAATTTCAATGATTAAATTCATAATATAAACTTTTATACTTTGTTAGATTTTTCCAATGTAAGTTGATTTGACAATTTCATCCTCAAAATCAATGGATTCCAACCCTTCCTTAATTAAATGATTGATAAAGTTAAAAATGTTAACGCTATATAACTTACTCGCCTCGGAGGTAAGAGCGTAAGCTAATTGAGAATCTCCAATAATTGTTACTCCGGAATGATTAATTATTTTCTGATCCTCAGTCAATTCGCAATTACCTCCACTTGCGGCAGCTAAATCTATAATGACCGCACCTAGCTTCATATCATTTACAGTATTTTTTTCAATCAGCCTTGGTGCAGACTTTCCAGGTATACTTGCTGTGGTTATAACAATGTCGGCCTTAATTACTTTTTGATGGATTAGATTCCGCTGAGCAGTTAGTTCATCCTCCTTTTGAACAGTAGCATATCCTCCCGTATCCATATCATTTTGCAGCCCCTCTACCATTATGAACTTAGCTCCCAGGCTTTCAACCTCTTCTTTTACTGCCTTTCGGACATCGAAGGCTTCAACCACAGCTCCCAAACGTTTCGCTGTTGCAATAGCCTGCAAACCTGCTACACCAGCACCCAAAATTAGTACTTTAGCAGGAGGCACGGTACCGGCTGCCGTGGTCAGCATAGGAAAATAACCTTTAAAGTAATTAGCTGCCAAAATGACTGACTTGTAACCAGCTAATGAGGCCATTGCAGATAAGGCATCCATAGATTGTGCAATTGAAGTTCGGGGAAGCATTTCTAGCGCGAATGCCTGTTGGTTTCTCTTTTTGAGCTTGGTAATAAAGCTTTTATTATTATAAGGATTCAGCAAGCCCAAAACCAAAGTATCAATATGTAATAACGCTAAATCTTGATCTGTCAAATCATCCGAAATAACTAAAATGTTCGATTGCGTAATCACTTTAATCCTGGAAACTACCTGAGCACCCTCTGAAAGAAATTCGTTATCAGAAAACTGCGCGAAGATACCGGCATTTTTCTCGATAAGAAAATTTATTTTTATCGGTAACCATTTCTTTAGGCTGTCAGGTGTTACACCTAAAGGCGCTTGTTTATGACTTTTAAGTATGCCAATATTTACCATCAGATATCTAAAATTAAATTCACAATCGTTTTTTTAAAATATAACTTTTTTGAACTAGCTGACAACAACTTCATATTTTTCTTATCACCTCACAAA
>CAJWQD010000033.1 GCA_913045135.1 uncultured Flammeovirgaceae bacterium
AAGAATAAGCTCAAGGACCATCCCCAATAAGAAAAATTATTATCGAGCCCAATTGTAAATTGAGGTTGCGCCCGTCCAATAAAAGTTCGATCTTTATCTGCGGTAATGATTCCATCATCATTCAAATCTCTATAATAACGATTTCCTGGCTGAAGTGTCTCACCAACGAATTTTGGAATTGCATCCAAATCATCGTCTAATTGAACAATTCCA
Source organism: uncultured Flammeovirgaceae bacterium (assembly GCA_913045135.1). Lineage (GTDB taxonomy): Bacteria > Bacteroidota > Bacteroidia > Cytophagales > Cyclobacteriaceae > UBA4465. The sequence goes on from CAJWQD010000033.1 coordinate 214, forward strand.
TCAAATTCATAACCATAAAATGTACCAACCTCCTCTCCCTCCACTAAAATAGCCCAACTTTCATTAGTAAAAGGACCTGCCGAGTTGGGTATAGAATCTCTATCTCCGAGACTTAAAATCGTATTTCTATTTGCAGAAAAGTTGAAAGAGGTATTCCATTTAAATTTTTTTACCAAATTATTTGAAATTACAGAAAATTCAAACCCTTCATTTTTTAAGTCTCCTAAATTGCCCAAAACATTGCCAAAACCCGTGTAAAATGGTACCAAAGTAGTTAGCAGCAAATCTGTGGTGCGCTTACTATAAATATCGCTGGTAATATTCACTCGAGCATCAAAAAAAGAAATATCTAAACCCACATTTAATTGTGCCGTTGATTCCCATTTTAAATCAGCATTTGAAAGAAAGAAAGGTTCATATCCAAAGGCCAATGATTCATTAAATGAGGTGACATTATTAATTAATGGTGACAATGAGGAATAGGGCCCAATGGATTCATTACCAACCACGCCATAGCCTATCCTCAATTTAAAGTCATCGAAAAAATTCAGAGATTGAATAAGGTCTTCATCGCTTATTCTCCAAGCAAAAGATCCAGATGGAAAAAATCCCCATTTTTCATTAGCTCCAAATTTACTAGATCCGTCGCGTCGTGCTGTGATGGTAAAAAGATACTTATCCATCAATATGTAGTTAATCCTTCCTAAAAAACTTAAAAAATTATATTCCGATTGGTTGTTATTCAAGGAGACACCTTGACCTAGGCTTAAATCATAATAACCCAACAGCTCATTATCAAATCTTATCGCATTAGTAGTCATTCTTGAAAGTTCAGACTTCTGAGCAGTATAACCAACTACCATATCAAGATCATGAATCCCAAAATTATTATTATAGGTTAGTATATTTTCATTTAGTAAGGTCAAATTAGAATTGGTCCCTGATGAACCAAATGCATCTCCACCAGAGCGTGATATGGAAGGAGTGAATTGATCTTCTCTGCTCGTTGAAAAATCAAGGCCCAAATTTACCTTAGCCATTATGTTTTCAGTAATTGCAAAAGTAACAGACATATTTTCAACAATTCTTGACAGGCGATCTTGACTTGGAGACTCTAAATTTTTTAACAAAGGATTAGCATTCCCATTAATGGGCTGACGCTTACTGTCCGAAAGAATAATTACTCCATTGTCGGAAACCTGATAATTCTTATCTACATAATTACCATTCTCAAATTTAGTCGGAAGCATTGGATTGAATGATAGGGCAGCAGTTATTGAACCTCCATCAAAACCAGAATTATCATCTGTGGTCACTTTCATACTCCTGATATGACTAGCCAAAAGCGTATTTTGAAATTTTAGCTTTTTAGTGATCTCCGCATCAACATTTACTCGAGTTGAATAGCGTTTAAAGTCACTCCCTACTATAATACCCTCTTGCTGAAAATAACCTCCAGAGATTCCATAGGTTACTTTGTCTGACCCTCCAGTCAAAGTCATATCATAACTAGATACAGCCGCACGTTGGAAGATTACATCCTGCCAATCGGTCCCATCCCCAAAAGAGCTAGGATTGGAATAAATACGACCCAAACCCCCATTGAATGAGGCCTCATTTACGAACTGAGCAAATTGAGTTGCATTCAGTAATTCATATGGTTCTCGTACTTCCTGCCAACCTTGGTATGTTGCTATTTCAAATTTAGGAGTACCCATTTCTCCTCTCTTTGTTGTTATGATTACCACCCCATTAGCCCCTCGTGCCCCATAAATAGCTGAAGCTGAAGCATCTTTCAATACCTCCATGGAAACAATATCATTTGGGTTAATTGTAGATAATGGGTTCATTTGGTCCCCTTTAGAGGATCCAGTGGTTATGTCCTGAACACTACTCAGAATAGGTACCCCATCGATCACATATAAAGGTTCATTTCCTGCTGAAATCGAACTAGTTCCACGGATCTTTATAGATGTAGCTGCTCCCGGTGCTCCCGAATTTTGTGTAACAGAAACCCCAGCTGTCCTACCTTGTAAGGCCAAATCAGCAGAAATTACAGGAGTTGCTGAAAGGTCTTTTTGACTTATTGTGGCCACAGATCCAGTAAGATCACGTTTAGCTCTGGTACCATAGCCTATAACTATTAACTCCTCTAATTCCTCAATATTGACCTCCATTATATAGTCGATAATGGATCTAGAACCGATGGGAATTTCTTTGGTCGAATATCCGATGGCAGACATCAAAAGTATTCCACCCTCTTCCGGTAAATTTAAGCGATAAGCCCCGTTATAATCTGAAATAGTTCCAATGGTAGTCCCCTTCAGAACAATATTAACTCCAGGCAAACCTTCTTGATTTTCATCAAAAACAGTTCCTGAAACAACTCGCTCTTGTGCCCAAACAAAACCATTATTCATTAGAACAATTAATCCAAATAAAGATAATTTAATAAAATGGCTTATTGTTTGTAATTCCACCCGCATCAATCAAAACATTTTGGTGCAATTATAAAAGCTGAACCATCGTCATTGGCTACAACTAAATTACCTTTATCATTGGTAAAAGTAACTTCCATAAAATCAATATTTTGACCTTCAGGAATATTAAAGTAACTCCTCGGCCAAATTGTTATTTCCCAAATATCGTCACCAACATAATTCAAGGCTGCCGCATCTTCATTATCACATATTTCATAAACAAAATCTCCAGAGTATGCCTTTGCACATAAATCGATATAGCTTGCTCCGCGCATAAAATCATCTCCCTCTTTTGCATCAAAAATAATAGTTAACAAATCATCCATTGTGTATGTCGTTTGTTCAACTAGCCTTCTTGGCTTGGGGCCACATAGATTAGTAGGATATCCAATGCCATCAAACACTTGCATGCAATCCGTAAAAACAAGATCATAGTTATCATCAGAAAACCCCCAAGTTTGATTAGTTATACCATATGCTAACTGAACAATCATATTATCTCCACCTGCTTTGGTTTCAATATAAACTGTTCCAATTGCTCCATCGGAAGCCTGAAAAGCTTCATCAGCTATGAAAGTAATCCATTCAACCTCACCATAATTTTCCCCAATTCCTAATTTTTTCTCAAAAGCTGAATTCCAAGGTAATTTGGTATTCCCATCGATCTCATCATTAGTGGTAAGCCGCATAGTTGAATTTCCTACACTACTCTCGAACCTGACTGTTGTGTTTTCGACAGCATTCCAAGCCCTTGGAGCCAGAAATCCCACAATAAAAAAAAATGGATCTCCAGTATCATCATCGTTAGAAACATCTACCTGCATAACAATCTCAAAGACCTCTTCAGCAATAACCTCAGATGGTTGTTCAATTTGTAAAATGGTCATGCACATAGAGAAAAAAACCAAAGCACAAACAAAGAATCCCGCGAGAATACGATAAGGATTCCATCTGGCCAAATGTCCTTCAAAGTTTTTCATTGCAACTCAAGATCATAGATATATACATTATCCGAGCAGCCTAACTGAAATTTTACTTGCATTTTGTCAAATCCATTAATGGGTGCTTCAGCAAATTCTATAAAACTCGTATCAAAAGAATTAAAAAAAAACATTCCAGTAGGATATACATAATCATCATATTCCCAATTACCATCAGAAATTACAGGAAAGGGTACTTTATTAGTTGAAATTTGATAAGTAGTTTCTTCTATATTGTTGAAATTTAAATTCAGTCCAAAGCTACTAAAATCAAACTTTTCTGATATCTCTATCCCGTTGCGATATGCAGAGGTAATTTTCCATGATCCCGACATGTTAACAGGATATTCTTGAAAAGCCCCTTCTGGAATAAATATCGGACTTTCGCACATAAGAAAGGTACCGATCATCAAAAAAATTAGAATTGCTTTTTTAATTGCGGATGCAATTTGGGTTATTATCATATGTTTAAACATAATAATTTTGAAATAATTAACAAAACATTATTTCATAATTATTATTAGACTTGTAATTTATAACCCTCTCTACATGGTATGACTAAAAATATATTAATTAATCAACTTAAAGTCGATCCAAAAAGTAACATCCCGCTACATAAACAAGTCGAGACACTGATACGAAAATTAATTTCTCAAAGAGAGTTTAGAGAAGGTAAACTACTTCCAAAAGAAGTTGATTTATCGAGAATTTTAGGAATTTCTAGAAATACCATTCGACAAGCTACCAATAAGTTAGTTCATGAAAAACTTTTAATCAGAACTAAAGGGGTTGGAACCAAAGTGGCCCCACCTATGATGAGTACTGGATTGGAGAACTGGTACAGTTTTAGTCAAGAAATGCATGCTAGAGGGCTTGAGTTTTTAAATCATGAAATTGAAATCAGTTGGATCGAATCAAATGCAGATATTTCCTCTCAACTCGGAATTGAAATGGGTTCTAAGGTCTTGAAGCTTAATCGATTAAAAGGTTTAAAAAATAAGCCTATGGTTCTATTCATCTCCTATTTTCACCCAAGAATAGGACTAACGGGTTCGGAAGATTTTACCCTAAATCTTTACGATATTTTAGAAAATGAATATCAAACGGTTCCTGCTAATTCTAAAGAAGAAATTAGTGCTATTTTAGCTAACCAAGAATTAGCCCAAAAACTTCGAATCAGAGTTAAAGATCCAATACTCTTCAGAAAACGTTTAGTCTTTGATGATGTAAATAGAGTCATAGAATACAATTTTTGCTATTATTTAGCAAATGATTTCAAATATGAAATAACCATCAAAAAGCCTAATCGATATTAACCACTGGCCTAGCCATAGGATCTGCTATCAGGTACTCAAATGGATTATTCCAAACAAGACAAATGGGTTCCTTAGAACGCTTCCAACCAAGTGCTACTTCATCTGTTTCTGTTTGATAGTTTTTAGCACCAGTTTCTGCATTAATTACTTCATAAAGTTTAGTCAACCGACCGTTGTACTTGGGCCACCAAATATGGTTTTTTAATTGGTCTCCACTCCATTTACCTTCTAAATCTAAACCCTCTTGTTTCCAAGTCCCCATAATTTGACCAGAGTTTACCTTACCTTGTAGATGAAATGTTTCCCCTTCATGCCTCAATGAGAAATAAATACTATCTCCTGTAAGGTGCTCATCAGAAATTTTAAAGCTTGAATTTTTAATATTCACCCCAATACTACCCCGATCGCGTAAAATTTCTATTTGAAAAAAATTTTCAAATGAAGAATAATCAATCATAATTTCCCATCCCCCAACATAAGCAGAAATAAAAGATTCATAAGGAGTTTCGCCCGCAAAAATTGCCTGACCCGTTCCTGGATCATATATTTTTATCTGATCAGATGTAGCTTGGTCAGGTGCAATGGCATAAAAAGCAATACGAGAAATAGATTTCCAATCCTCTGGTAAAAGTTCATATCCCATTTTCAACACTCCTTCGAGCTCATAAACAGGATTCGGTAATCTTAATCGATCATCCGATAGGTCCAAGCGATACATCAATTGATTGTAATCATAACGAGGTACTTGTGGGCCAGATCCTATAAACTTAGTATAAGTTCCCTCAAAATAAATAAACCTCCCTTTTCCTTTATCAAAATAAGGATGCTGATGGGGATTATAAAAATAATTATGATGATCTGCTACTTTGACTGCGTAATGCCAAGGCCCCAATGGTGTGTCAGCCTCACTATACCATATCGTTTGCGCACCTGAAATTAAAATCCATTTTCGACGAAATTCATTCCAAAAAATAGAACCTCGGAAAGAGTTAATGGACTGACCTGTCGAAACATCCATCAACTGCAACCAACCTTCTTCGGGTCTTATAAGCCCCTCTTCTATTAATATTTTCTGCTTTTGTTCATCAATCGCTTCTGTATCTTTCTTCCAGTCATAAACTAATTGCCCATTATTCCTTTCTAATTTACGTTCAGACCAACGACTACCAGGAACCAGACATGTAAAATACTCATACTGATCGGATTCTTCAAGATGGGAAAGTAAAGGCTGAACTCTCGAAAAACTAAATTGTGAAGTTAAATAAAAGTAAGAATCATCACCTGAGGTAATAGGAAACGGGTGTTGGGTGAGATGGGGAAAAGTCAGCCATTCCGGAATTTCAACTCGTTTTTCAAATTCCTCTTTCTTGTCATTAAAGACAGCGATGCCTCTTTCATAATTTCCAAATAATGCATTGACTCTAGCGTATTTAGCAGCCAAAACCTCTTGATTATTTGTATCTTTTACCACCATTATCCAATCAAACCATGTGTAACCGGGACCTTTAAGATCAATCATTTTTTTGGTATGATTATTTTGGTCCACAAAATAATTTATATCAAATCCCACATCAGGATCAATTTCAGACTCACTTGGGAGAGAAATAGTTCCACCCGCAACCGAAAAATTCCCATGATAGCCTGGTGGTAAAAAGGTATCCCCCCAAATGAAAAAAATTTTATTTTTATAAATACTCCCCAAATTTGAATCTTGGCCTAAAACTTGACCACGATCCCAATTTTTCGCAAAAGAGGGTACCTCTAATCCCAATAATTCAGTATCTCTGTATATGCCAGTGCCAGTCAATCGATACAGGCGCTCGGCTGGCTGAATTCTTTCCATTAAAATAATCGCCTTTTCTCCTTTATTTGGTGTAATTATTACACTCTGTCTACCCGTATGATCTTTAGGAATTTTATACCCTTCTGCATCTACCAAAAAATAAAGATCTCGACCCATGGTCTCTTCCTCATTGTAAGCAATATTTCCATAGCTATCACTGTAATAGGTAATCCCGTTAATATTAGATAATCTGGTGATAGGTATACCTTTTTTCGTAACGCTATCTACAACTTTAATTTGAAAATAATTATCCTGATGATGACAGGAAAGACCAATCAATATGATGAAAAAAAAGAATAAATTGAAAATTTTATATCTCATGATCAATAGAAGATTTAGATGTCTCATAAAGGAGATAAATGCCCATAAGAAAAAAAGGAATACTTAATATTTGGCTCATATTTAACCAAGAAAAATTAAATTTAGAGGTTTCTTCTTTAAAAAATTCTAAGAGCACCCTGCTACCAAACAAGACCACCAAAAAAATACCAAAAATTTTTCCTGTTGGTAATGCTGAACCGTTTAGATGCCAAATTTTAATTAAATATAAAAACAAAATTAGATAAACAAGAGCCTCATATAACTGCACAGGATATCTAGGAATTCCTCTGATGGCCGTACTTAAATCAAAATGGCCCTGATGCTTTTTCATAACAATCGGGGCATATGCCCCGTAATTATTTCCTTCATTTCTGGCTAAAATTTTAAGCCTTTTTTCAATAATATTTTGACTATAGCCCGTTAATATAGTTGAATCCTTAACTCTATCATGGAAATGAAAAAGAAGCATTAAACTATCATTCTTACCAAGAGCCACGTCTATCTGATCAATAGACCCCAAACGAGCTAAAATATCCCGTTCGAGAGGCCAGCTATGTATCACACCGAAACTTTTTGAAGCCGGCTTTCCTAGTGATTCCGCATTCACAAAGTTACCTACCCTAATAAAGCAGCCACCCAATGCTACCACTATTACCATCCGGTCTATATATTGAAGATAACTGTAGCCTTCTCTTTCCGAACGAATGAATTTTGTTTTAGAAAAGTCCCAATGATATGTATATAAGGCAACCGCAACTAAAATACCGACAGAAGTCCCATGACTCGATAATCCCCCCTTCCAAATCTTCAAAGCTGTATTGAGACTATTTAACAAATGGGGCTCATAAAATATAATATGTCCCAAACGAGCCCCAATAATAGTACCTACAATCATATAAACAAGTAGCATATCTGTCTCAATCCGCCAACGACCTTCACGCAAGAACATATATTTAGCTACGTATCGACTAATAACAAACCCTGCCGCAAACAGAATCCCATAAATGGTAAGTGGAAACTGATCCCATTTGTATAGTAATGGATCATAATCTATCAGTATTACGCTCATAAAGTTAAATAGCATTGGAAGGTGCCTTGCTATCCTTATTCAGGTACAAACAAGCAGCACCAATGGCTCCAGCGTAAATCCCCAAAGAGGATTTAATTATTTTAACCGCTCCGGGTGAAATCCAGCAGTGTTGTTCTATCGCCTCTTGAAATACAGGGATATAGGTATTCATACCCTCGGCAATTCCACCACCTAAAATAATAATTTCAGGATCATAGCAATGTACTGCATTAATAATAATAGTTTTATATACTTTAATTAACTGAGCCAGAATTTCTCGAAAAACAGGTAAACCAACATTTTCTGGTTCCAGTAGTGCCTTGAAACCTTGACCACATAAATCGCCACGATTTATCTCATGATATTTATTATTTAGCCACCATCCAGAACCTTCACTTTCAGCACATCCTATCCCATTACAATTACATTTACCTCCTTCGTATTGAATAATTGTATGACCCAATAAGTTACCAGCTAGCTGATTGGATCCTCTTAAAAGCTTGCCATCCAACATAATAGCACTACCTATGCCTGTTCCTAATGTTAAAAGACAGCTATTTTCATAGCCCTTGGCTAGGCCAAAATGATACTCTCCAATTAAGGCTGCTCTCGCATCATTTTCTAAAAACAAGGCTGCCCCAAATTTTATTTTTGCCCAACTTTCTAAATCAAAATCTAAAGCATCAGGATATTTGACATAACGAGACAAAATTTTATTGTTCGGGCCATCTACGATAGAAGGAAAAGCAATACCAATAGAAACCAAAGGTTCGGAACGGGTGATACTAAATTTATCAATGCAACTTGATAAGTCACCAAGTATATACCGTAAACTTGAGTTATCTCGAACTGCAATTGAAGTTTGAAATAATATTTTGCCCTTTTTTACAGCTACCAACTGGGCACTAGTACCTCCTAAATCTATACCAATCGAATACATAATCTCATGTAAATTTAAAAGGTTTGTATTTTGTGAGCATTAGTTCACAAAAGACTTTTTATCGAATTCAAATGAAATACACTTAGGATTTAAAGATTTTTTTCTTAATCCCTAGTAATCTTAATTGTAAAATTCAAACATACTACTTCTTACAAAGAAAGTTGGCAATAACTTCTTATTCAAATTCAAAGGCCAAAATAATTTGAAAAAAATTAATAGCATTTTATGATTATTAAGAAAAATGATGATGTTCAAACGCTCATATTTTTTGAATCATTTAATCTCAATTTAGTTTTTTAAATAAAAAATCAATTACATGACTGTTGAACACATTTGCCGCTTCAATATTACAAATATGGCCCACAGCAGGGATAACAACAAACGCCGTTTTTGTCTGATTTCTTGAATATTTACGCGCACCATTAAGAAACACGTAATCTTGTCCCCCCATGATAATCAAGCTGTCAAACGAGCTTTTAGTCTTAAAAAAGCGCTTCAATAGTTTTACAAAATATTTGGAGAGGTAAACCCATCTCATATATGCATCTCTGGTCAACTTCTGAGCTTCGCGTTGATATATCTTTCTTGAAGTTTGATTTTTTTTTCTTGGCATGAGTATGTAAGAGCACAGACGATACATCAATACATAAGGTAAGAAACTATTTAATGCCTTTGCAACTTGAATGAAACATTTCAAAACGATATTGGCATTAAAAACGCCTCCCGCCATTACTACTTTACCAATATAAGTGGGATAACGCATTGATAAATCCTGAATCAAAACAGTCCCTAAAGAAAGTGTAATGAAATGCGCCTCTACAATCTTCAAGTGATCCAATACTTCTTTAATATCATTAGATATTAACTCAAAATCATATTGTCGCGGTGAGGGATCAATAGGTACGGAGGCACCATGATCTCGTAAATCTAATAACAGTAATTTAGCATATGGATGCAAAGCGTCGACTTGACGTTTCCAAGTTCGAATACTCCCTCCTGCGCCATGAATGAATACAATCCAAACATCAGATGCAGGATTTGGAATGATATTGAAATTAATCATAAAAAAGGTAGCTAAAATAATGACAGAAATAACACATATTAAAAGAAGTTAGTTCTCTCATTTCAACCTTCAAAATTCACTTTTTGTGGAAAAGTAATGGCACTGAGTTCACTCTTTAATAACAAATTGTATCTTAAAAATTAAAACTCCAGCCTACCCTCCCAATTTAAATGTTCTTACCCTTTTAATATCATCAATCTGCTTAAAAAGTATTCGATTTGATATTAATTAATTTTTAAGTTAACTTGATTTTCATTATCAGTATATTTTTATGATTAAAAAGGCCTAATCTCAAAGTATAAAATCATCATGATGTGAAAAAAAATATCCTAAATATATTTCACTCCTTACTTTCAGAAGCTACTAAAAAACGAAGTGAAAAAATTATTTTGAGCATTGCCATTGCAAGCTTTGTGATTCATCTTCTGCTCATTTTTTTGGTTCAGGTAAATATTCTAAAATTAGAATCTAGCCTTTTTGACGGCCCCATCGCTGCCATTTACACCCCTTTCTCATTTATTTTACTGTATGAAGTATATTTGGTCATTTACTATTTACCAAGATCCATAACTACTTATATTGGCAAACAATATGAGATTATCACGCTAATTGTTATCCGACGTCTATTCAAAGACCTATCTGAATTAAAACTTTCCACTAATTGGTTTGAAATCAAAAATGATTTACAATTTACTTTCGATATCATTGCCTCTGTAGTAATGTTTTACCTATTATACCTTTTCTACAGACAAAGTAGACCTCAGCACTCAGATACTCAAAAATTAATTACAAGTAATATCGATGGCTTTATAACTTTGAAGAAAATTATAGCGGCTAGTTTAGTCCCCATACTTATCATAATTGCTACTTACAGTTTTTCTAATTGGACATTTACACTTTTTGATCTTGACGCGATAATTGAAACTTCATTTAAAGATGTTAATAACATATTTTTTGATGAATTTTTTACACTTTTGATAGTAGTAGATGTGATTTTACTATTAGCCTCATTTTACTACACAGATAAATTTCATAAGGTAATTCGCAACTCCGGTTTTATCATTTCTACCATTTTGATTCGCCTTTCCTTCTCCGTCAGTGGATTATTGAACATAGGCCTTATTATAGGTGCAATAGTATTCGGCCTCCTTATCTTAATCATCCATAACAAATTCGAAAAAGAATTGAGCTGATCTTTGGATTTAACAACTATCAGCTTGACAAAATATGAACTTAATCATTGGTCTCGTGGGATATGTCCTTGGATACGTACAGCTCGTCAAACAACATGGCATGAGGTAAGGTCAATAAAGAAATAAATACGAAAAAATAGGTAAAAAATACAGACCAATCATCAGGTTTTAAAAAATAAATCAAACCGGACATACCCACAATAGTCAGTATAGTAAAAGGACTAAGATCTTTTAAAAAAATTATAAATGTATAATCAGTAGAACGATCTCTCATCCAAAAAAATTGATGGCGCATCGCATTGATTGAATGGAACAAAACAAAATAGAGGGCAAAAGCAACAATGAACGGTAGTAGAAAATAGCTCAGTAATAAATAAATAGAAAAAATAATCAATCGAATAACCGCTATTTTATGGATTATCCCTTTAAAAAGGAGATAAACTAGATGCGCATAACCCACTAGGTGAATGACCAAAACTGTAATTATTTGGAAATCTCTCGATATATTGAATATGGATTGCGAACCAATGAAATTGATAGTGGGCAGTAGCTCATTGAATTTGAAAATGATTGGACTTACCAATACAATCACCCCCCAAATTAAATTAAGGATTGGATTTTTTGGAGTTTCAGCGATGTCTTCAATCAATTCTTGTCCAAAATGGTAAGCAGACAATATAATAAAGATCAATAACGCTTTCATCGGCATCAAAACCCACCACAACAAAAAACCTAACCCCACTAAGACATAAATCAAAATGAATTTCCTAACATTACTTTTTTTTGAAAACTTGAGATGTATTTTGTGATCTATAGCACCATGAGGTATACCAAAAAATAAAATTGCAACCAATGATATAATATTAGTCACATCATCATCAGGGGTAAACACCAAATAAAGTGATCCCACAAACAAAGCCAATCCGTATTGTAAATATTTAGTCATAAAAAAAGAGGACACAAGATGCCCTCTTTTTAGAGATTGAATGATTTTAAGCCTCTACTTCTTTACCGCTACTACTAACGGCCAATGAATAAATTACCAGTCCAAAACCTATTTTGTTTATTGCATCTCCAATGTTATAAATGATGTCTAGTGACTCTCCAGGTAGAACTCCACTTAAAAGTCCGCCATCTATTGTCATATATCCAATTGGATAAATAGCCCATCCAGCAAAAATAAACCAAGCGAGTGTATTAAAAGCTTTCTGCAAGATCGGATCATTTGACCCCTGAGATAACTTTTTAGCAGACCCAAACCATACTTCGTAGAAAATTCCTATATAGCCCAGAGTAGAAACAGCACCCCAAATAGCGCTTTGATCTCTAAATGCAGTTTCTCCTAAATATCCGAAGACAAGCATCCAAACAGAATATGCGATCATTTTCCACAAGAGGTCCATCTTGGCTCCAAAAGCCTTTAAAATAAGGTAAAATTCAACACACATCAAGGGTACTGTTAAAATCCAATCTACATACCTAAAAAATGTTGGGGATTCAGCATTTTGTGCCCAATAATCTCTCATATAGAAATAGTGAACAGCTGCAATGAAGCATATTAATCCTGATATTAATATCGATGTTTTCCATTTACCTTGAACATTCCCCATTTCGAGAAAGAAAAACACCGTTGCTGCCAACATAGCCATACTACCTATAAAAAAGGTGAATCCAACGTAATCTTGAGGATTCATCACAGCGTTTAGTAAAAAATTCATAGTTTTTGTTTTAGTTAAAAATTTTTATAATTTTTCAATTTAGTTAAAAAAATTGAAAATAGGTTTTCGAATATAATAAAAAAATGAAAATAATTGAATGTTTGTAAATTTTATAAATATTTTAATCATATAATTAAGCAAAAAACTATAATATAAAGTTCAGGGGAAAGATAATAAGCCTCAAAGGGTCTGTTAAATGAATCCAATTGTTCGAAAAGGTCTGGGTGTACTTTTAGGATTGGTAGCTACTGGGCTAGCTATCATTAGATTTATGGCTGGTTTTAGAAAAAATGAAACCAATTGGATTTTCCCAATTTTAATTGCGGGTATCCTTTTACTTATTTTCAATTCGATATGGGAAAGCTCCAGTAACAAACACGATTAATTCGTATTTACTTTACTTCTGGTAAGAATACTCCTTCCTAAAGTAACCTCATCAGCATATTCGAGTTCACCTCCCACAGGAATTCCTCTAGTTATCGAGGTTACATCAACATCTAATTCCTCTAATTGCCTGGTTAAGTAAAAAGCGGTAGTATCTCCTTCTAAAGTACCACTAAGTGCTAAAATAACTTCCTTTATACCCCCCTCACTCAAATTAATTCGATTGATTAGGCTAGCGATCGTCAATTCATCTGGTCCAATTCCATCAATGGGGGAAATTCGACCTCCTAATACATGAAACATACCATTATACTGACCTGTGTTACGTATTGCTAATACATCAGGCGTTTCTTCTACCACGCAAACCAACCCTGGATCTATAGACATCTTTTTGCAAGTACAATCTTCTACATCACTGATAATATGGCACATTTGACAATATTTAATATTCTCACGCAATTCTTTTAATTTCTCGGTCAGTAGCAAAGTCTGGTCCTCTGGCTGTTTTAAAAGATGCAATGCAAGGCGTAATGCTGTTTTCTTTCCGATACCGGGTAACTTTGAGATTTCCTCAACGGCTTGCTCAAGTAATTTTGAGGAAAATTCCATTTATTCAATAACAGCTTTAATTCCAGCCTCATTGAGGGCTTCTTTCATAGGTTTCAATTTTTCATAACTCCCTTTTTTTACAAGACATTTTCCTTTGTAATGAATGATATAAGTGCATTGTTCGGCCTGAATAGGGCGATGTTTACAAACTTTAATTAGTGTTGAGGTCACATGATCAAAAGTATTATAGTCATCATTGTAAACAATAAGACCTTTTTCTTTATCTTGATCAATTTCCAAGGCTACCTCAACCAGTTCTTCAGCTTCCATCTCAAAATTCATTTTTCATTTATAATAGTTTAATGCAAAGTTATTAATAACTATTATTTTGCAACTATCTAAACTTATTAAAAAATGGATCCTTTATTGGTGCTACTAATTATCGGTGGTTATTTTGTTTTGTTGATTACTATTTCTTGGCTGACTTCTAAGAATAGTACAGCTCATTCCTTCTACGATGGAAATCGACAATCTCCTTGGTACCTTGTCGCTTTTGGTATGATTGGAGCCTCTCTTTCGGGAGTTACCTTTATCTCAGTACCTGGTGAAGTTGGAAATAGTAATTTTTATTATTTTCAAATGATCCTGGGGTATTTGATCGGTTATAGTATCATTGCCCAAATATTACTACCTCTCTACTATAAGAATAACCTCATTTCCATATATACCTATCTTGATAAACGTTTAGGATTTTGGTCCTATAAGTCTGGTGCCTTTTTCTTTTTGTTAAGTCGAGTCATTGGAGCTTCTTTTAGACTTTTTCTGGTGGCAAGTGTTCTTCAACTTGCTGTTTTCGATAGTTATAAGTTACCTTTTTGGTTTGCCGTTGTATTCACCGTTCTATTAATTTGGTTATATACATTTAGAGGGGGAATCAAAACTATTGTTTGGACCGATACCTTGCAGACTACTTTTATGCTTATTTCAGTCTTAGTGAGCATATATTTTATTAAGGAAGATCTTAACTGGTCTTGGTCTACGTTAACTACCCAAGTTTACAACGACAGTAAAAGCACGATTTTCAATTGGGACTGGCAACACAATCGCAATTTTATAAAACAATTCCTTTCTGGAGCGTTCATTGCCATAGTCATGACTGGACTCGATCAAGACATGATGCAAAAAAACTTGACTTGTAGAAATTTAGAGGAATCTCAAAAAAACATCTATTGGATGAGTTTTAGTCTAATTCCTGTCAATTTACTATTTATGATACTTGGGGTCTTATTGTATCAGTTTGTAGAACTCAAGGGTATAATAGTACCATCCGGAACCGACAACCTATTTCCTTATCTAGCCATAGAACATTTTTCCTCAATTGCTGGTATTGCCTTTCTACTTGGGATCACTGCAGCAGCTTACTCAAGTGCCGATTCAGCACTCACCGCACTGACAACTTCTTTTTGTATAGATTTTTTGAATTTTAATCTGGACAACTTTGAATCAAAAAAAGAAACTAAATTAATGGTTCATATTGGTTTTTCCTTAGTGCTAATCGGTGTGATTCTATTTTTTAAATTAGTAAATGACCAAAGTGTAATCAATTCCATTTTTTCATTAGCAGGATATACTTACGGTCCTTTATTGGGATTATTTTCATTTGGTATTTTCACTCGTCGAATCATTGAGGACCAATGGGTGCCCTTAATTTGTGCCCTCGCTCCCATTTTTTGTTATGTCCTGAGTAACCATTCGGATATATTGTTGAATGGTTATCAATTTGGTTTTGAGTTACTCTTGCTCAACGGTACCATCACTTTTATAGGTCTTTGGCTTATTAGTAAAAATCAAAGTAACTCTTTTACGGGATCCCAAAAAAAATCTGTAAAATTCTGAATTTGATCATTAGCAACTTCTATATTCTCAGCCTCTAATAATTCTTGCATTCGATTAGGTGTTTCAAAAAAAAATTTCCCAGTCAAAACACCTATCCTATTCACTACTCTATGAGCCGGCACGTGAGGCAAAGTATGCGCTGAATTCATAGCCCATCCCACCATTCTTGCACTTGATGACATGCCCAAATATTTTCCTATCGCTCCATAAGAAGTTACTCTCCCCGGTGGAATTAACATGACAACTTCATAAACATCTTGAAAAAATGACGATCTTTGACTCATAATTCATTGTGTAATCTAGATAATTAAAATATGAAAAATTTGCTCATCTCCGGTTCGCTTGGTGGCCTTGGAAGTCCCATGACTGATTATTTTTCATCAAACGGATATCAGGTATTAGGAACAACTTCATTGAGCAACAGTAGTGCAAACAGTAAAAATATCAAATATTATCCTATAAATTTGATGGATGAAAATGCCACACATCAGCTTATTAAAAAACTTCATAAGGAGAATACACACCTAGATGCCGCCATTTTACTCGTAGGAGGATTTGCTATTAATAACTTATCTAATGCTAAACTAAGCGATTATGAGCATATGATTAAATTAAACTTCTTTACAGCCATCAATATTATAAATCCTGTTCATAAATGGCTGCGGGAAACGGGTGGTGGCGATATTTTCTTGATTGGATCACGTCCTTTGTTTGAAGGATCAAGCAGTGAAATACTGCCCTATACTCTATCAAAAAGTCTTCTACTACAACTGACCTTTTCATTGAATGAATCAAGTACTGAAAATAATGTTTTTACGTCTCTCATAGTACCAGGAACCATAGATACACTTGTCAATCGTCAACAAATGCCAGATGCGGATTTTACCCAATGGACAAAGCCTCAGGATATTACTCATGAAATCCATGAGTCGATAAAACAAAAAGACATTTCCCTCAAAAAATCTGTTATAAAATTGTATTAAAAGCAAAACTAATAAGATGATAAAATAGAAATAGAATCAAAAGATAACTTTTTCGTTAACACAATAATTACTTATTTAATAATATTATTCTCAAAAAGTAAAATGTCTGAAATAATTAAAACTACGGAAATAGCCAAAAATTACATCATGGGTAGCGAGACCATTCATGCCCTTAAAACTGTTTCAATCTCTATAAATAAGGGAGAATATGTCGCCTTTATGGGACCTTCGGGATCAGGAAAATCAACACTCATGAATCTAATAGGTTGTCTTGATACCCCCTCCTCTGGTCAATACATCCTAAATAATCAAAATGTTAGTGATCTTACAGAAAACGAATTGGCAAAAATTAGAAATAAGGAAATAGGATTTGTTTTTCAAACCTTCAATCTCTTGCCTAGAGCCTCCGCATTGGAGAATATTGCTCTCCCTCTAGTATATGCCGGATATTCCAAAGCAGACCGTGAAACTAAAGCATATTCGGTATTGGAAGGTGTTGGATTGAGTGATCGCGCCTATCATAAACCCAATGAGCTCTCCGGGGGACAAAGACAAAGAGTGGCCATCGCCCGGGCTTTGGTAAATAATCCAAGTATTATCCTGGCTGATGAGCCCACAGGTAATTTAGATTCTAAAACTTCCTATTCAATTATGGGCCTTTTTGAAAAACTTCATGCTGAAGGAAATACTATCGTTATGGTTACTCATGAAGACGATATCTCTAGATACGCACATCGAATTGTAAGGCTTCGTGATGGAATCGTTGAATCTGACAAAAAAAATAAAAAAATCATTACTCCTGAATTTACTTAATCATGTCATTGAAAATTTATACAAAAACTGGAGATAAAGGTAAAACCTGCTTGCTAGGTGGTGAAAAAGTAGCCAAATCTGATCTACAAATTGAAGCGTATGGAAATGTTGATGAATTGAATTCCTTTGTTGGTTTACTGCAAAATCAATCTGGCATTGACAGCTCAAAAAAGACCCAACTTATCTGGATTCAAGAAAATCTTTTTTCTTTAGGTTCAATACTTGCCTGCTCGACCGACTTTAAAGGTATGAAGTTACCTGAAATAACAATACGCCATATTAGACAACTTGAAACATGGATAGATGAATATGAAGAAGATTTACCAGAGCTTTCTTCCTTCATATTACCCGGCGGCCATACAACTGTGTCTACTTGTCACATTTGCCGTACAGTATGCCGAAGAGCTGAGAGATCCATCGTAAAATGGTCTATTCATAAAATAATAGATGAAAATATCACTTCATTTATCAATCGGCTTTCCGATTATTTCTTTATTCTTGCTAGAACAATATCCAACGATCTAAATTTGGAAGAAACCCCTTGGATAGTTAATAAATAATGTAGTTCTGATATGTCCATTGACCAAAAAGTTTTCATCACCAAAACAAATCACTCCAAATTAGAAAAAACTGATTTAATCAATCCTGTGTTTGGAAAAGTCTATGCTGATCACATGTTACGTTGTGACTTTACAAAAGGTGTCTGGCAAGATTTGAAAATTATCCCTTATTCAGATATAAGCATCAGTCCTGCAAATACAACCTTGCACTATGCCTCTACAATATTTGAAGGTTTAAAAGCATATAGAAATATACACGAAGAAATTGTCGTATTTAGGCCCCAAGATAATGCTAAACGAATGGTATTAAGTGCGTCACGCATGTGCATGCCTGGTATTCCTGAGTCTATTTTTATGACCGGCATTAATGAGTTACTCAAACTTGATCAGGAATGGATAACTAATCATCCCGGCACTTCTCTTTACGTGAGGCCCTTTCAAATAGCCACGGATCCTTATATAGGCATACGCCCTTCAGACAACTATACCTTCATGATAATAACTGGCCCCGTCGGTGCCTATTACTCAAAGCCCCTAAAAGTTAAAATTGAAACCAATTATACACGTGCCGTCATTGGAGGAACTGGATTTGCAAAAACAGGTGGAAATTATGCAGCGGCTCTTAAACCTGCCATTGAAGCACAAAAAGATGGTTATGACCAATTGATTTGGACAGATGGTTTGTCACACGAGTACATTGAAGAATCAGGTACAATGAATATCATGTTTATAATTAATGATACACTTATTACTTCTCCCATTGGAGATACTATTTTAAATGGTATCACGAGAGACAGTATCTTGACTATCGCCAAAGATCGCGGTATGAAAGTTGAAGAACGTCCTATTTCTACATCTGAAATTATACAGTCTATCGAGCAAGGGAATTTGCAAGAAGTGTTTGGTGTAGGTACTGCAGCCACTGTAGCCCACATAAAAACCATTGGATATAATGGTATTGATTATGAATTGAGTGATGTCAAATCCAGGAAATACTCTCTTGAATTTTTGGATACCTTGGATAAGATAAAATTAGGTGCCATTGAAGATAAATTTGGTTGGATTCATAAGATAAACTAAATAAAAAGGTTATTTCTAATGAAAAATAAACTTTTAGTAAAAACTCTTAAAACCCTTCGTTTTGTACTAATTGCATTGTTTTTTATGCCTTTTCTTCAAGTCAGTAGTTGTAATTCAGATGAAAAAGAAATAAAGTATGATCCCACTCTGGATAGGGGAAATGCAGATTCTGTATCACTAGATTCATTAATTATTCTCGCGGAGGATTCAACTGTTCTGAAAAATGATAGTTTACTGACACAATTCAGTCATTCGCTTCCAGTTGTAAAAATATCTATCGGCGAAAAATATCTTTGGTCAGCTGATTCTGGATTATTTGTAGTTGATCACCCTGTGCTTTGGGAGTTTCCGTCTCAAGTAATGTACATTGATGAAGATGACACAATTTTTGATCATACTTTGGGGTTGCGGCTAAAAGGAAATTACAGCATTCATTTACCCAATCGATCAATGGGATTGTATTGGAGAGAAGAATATGGGGAAAAGAAAATAAATTATAATTTTTTCAAAAATTATAATTTATATACATTTAAACGACTTAAACTTCGTAATGGCGGGACAGATGCGGCCCAATTATTAACTAAAGATGCCGTATTGAGTAAATTAATAGGTGAGCTGCGTAATGTAGAGGTCGCTAATTCTAGGGCGGTGGAAGTTTTCATAAATGATCACTACTGGGGCTTATATAATTTAAGAGAACTTATAAATCCACGACATTTTTATTATAAGTATGGATTAGATTATGAACAAATAACTATTTTAGAAAGCTACCCCAAAAAGCCTCAAGTTGACGATGGTGACGCAAACGAATATCTAACCACAGTCTTACCTTTTCTTGAGTCTAAAGATTTTTCTGCAAATATAACAGTTAACGAATTTTTTGAACAATATATGGATAAATCAAGCTTTATAGACTACTACGCTTCAGAGATTTATCTTGGTAACTGGGATTGGCCTGCAAATAATATGAAATGGTGGAAATCAGCAGAGTCGTCTTATCAAAAATGGCAATGGATTGCACATGATCTGGATATGGCTCTCGAAGAAAAACACATTGAGCATCTTTGGATTGGCAATTTTTATAAAAATACAGAAGATATCGTCACACACCATCAAGATGGATTTTTCATATTAGATAAACTAATGGAAAATCAACAATTTAGAATTGACTTTTTTAATAGATTTTTAGAAATAATTGATCATTTTTCCCCTGAACACTTTAATATCATAGCGGAATACGAAATGAATCAAATATTAGAATACTATCCTAAACATCAAAATCAATGGGATTATTATCTTACTTTATCAGAATGGCTGGCTTCTCAGGAAAAATTTAAAAATCTAAACCATCATCGGAATAAGTGGATTAAACCCATTATTCGTAACTTTATAGATGAAGAAAAAAATGATTGATACCCAGCCGGTATTTTCCTGTAAAAAAATCTTAGCCTGACAAGGCTTGAATTCATCAAAGAAATTTTCTTATCAATGTGATATTTCTTTAAAATAGACTCATCAAGATAAATTCCGTTTACATCAGGCTTTTATCTATCTTCACAACTTAATTAAAAATATACCAAAAAAATTTGATTCGATGAATACTGATCAATTAAAAGACTTGAAGGCACGCGTATTGGCCTTAAGGAGGTTTCTTTGACTACGATAATAAAAAAAAAGAACTCAAGGAGTTAGAATTAGTTTCTGCACAACCTGAATTTTGGTTAGATCCCAAGGAAGCAGAAAGAACCATGAAAATAATTCAAGGGAAAAGAGTTTGGACATCAAGTTACGAAAAATTAGAAGAAAGCCTTGGTGATGCGGAAACCCTATTTGAATTTTTGGTAATGGGTGAGTCCTCAATTTCAGAAGTTGAAAAAGCTTTTCAGCAAACCTTAAAACAAACAGAGGACCTTGAATTGAAAAAAATGCTCTCTTCAGAAGAAGATCAGCTTTCCGCCATGCTCCAAATCAATCCTGGCGCAGGTGGTACTGAAAGTAACGATTGGACCGGTATCTTGATGCGCATGTACATCATGTGGGGTGAATCCAATGGTTACAAAGTAAGAGAAGTTGATTTTCAAGCCGGTGATGTAGCTGGGGTCAAATCCGTAACTCTTGAATTTGAAGGTCCTTTGGCTTATGGTTTTCTGAAGTCTGAAAATGGTGTTCATAGATTGGTCCGAATTTCTCCGTTCGACAGTGGAGGTCGGAGGCATACCTCATTTGCCTCTGTTTATGTCTATCCCGTTGTGGATGACAGCATTAAAATTGAAATCAATCCCAATGATGTGGAAATGCATACTTCTAGATCAGGAGGTGCTGGAGGACAAAATGTCAACAAAGTAGAAACTAAGGTTCAATTAACGCACAAGCCCTCTGGAATTGTAGTTGTCTGCCAAGTAGATCGATCTCAGCTAGCCAATAAAGAGCGCGCTTTAAATATGCTTAAATCTCAGCTTTATCAAATTGAGGTAGAGAAAAAAAATGCAGAACGTGATAAAGTGGAGGCAGGAAAAATGAAAATAGATTTTGGCTCTCAAATAAGAAATTATGTATTGCACCCTTACAAATTGATTAAAGATGCGCGAACAGGCCATGAAAGGACAGATGTGCAAAACGTTTTGGATGGTGATCTTAACGACTACATTAAAGCCTTTCTTCTTAGAGATAATAATGATTAATGATCATATCGATGCTCCAAAGAAAATTCCAGAAGCAAAAATTTACAGATTGAGCTTCTGGCTGTTATGCGGCAGTTCCTTTTTGTTTTTTGGTTCATTCTCCATGATTTTACCTGAGTTACCAAATTATCTTTCTAGCCTTCAAGGTCATGAGTATTTGGGCTTAATCGTATCATTATTTACCCTCAGTGCGGCGGTATCTCGTCCATTTAGTGGTAAATTAACCGATAAATGGGGAAGAATACCCGTTATGTTCATTGGAGCTTGCATCAGTGGTCTGGCTGCATTAGTTTACCCTTTAACGACCACTGTTTTTGGATTCCTGAGCATCCGTTTATTGCATGGTTTTAGTGCAGGTTTCAAGCCGACAGGAACCTCGGCGTATGTTGCTGATATTGTTCCCGCTAAACGACGCGCAGAGGCCCTTGGTATCCTTAGTATGTTTAGTACAATTGGTATGGCATCCGCTCCCATTTTCGGTTCATGGATTT
Organism: uncultured Flammeovirgaceae bacterium; assembly: GCA_913045135.1. Lineage (GTDB taxonomy): Bacteria > Bacteroidota > Bacteroidia > Cytophagales > Cyclobacteriaceae > UBA4465. The sequence goes on from CAJWQD010000033.1 coordinate 22,574, forward strand.
TTTTGACTTACGATATCAATACTCTCTTTTATTGCAGCTCTATCTTTTCCATTGGTTCGATACTAATTTTATTTGGTATGAAGGAAACACTTAAAACCAAAGAACCTTTCAAGCTTTCACTCCTAAAAATTGGGAAAACAGATTTATATGAACCTTCGGTAATTCCTTCTTCATTGATTATGATGCTAACTACTTTTTCCTTTGGAACTGTGATCACCTTATCTCCAGATTTTAGCAGCTTTCTAGGTATTCAAAACAAAGGGTTATTTTTTTCCTTTTTTACCGGATCCTCTCTTTTGGTTAGATTCATTGGCGGTAAGCTATCTGACCGTTTTGGCCGCATCTTAATTCTAAAATACAGTACACTTTGTTTAGCAGTCAGTATGATCATCATAGGATTTGCAACAAATGCTACATCTTATTTTGCAGGGGCATTTCTTTTTGGCATAGGTTATGGTCTGAATTCTCCTACCCTATTTGCCTGGGCCATTGACTTATCACCTAAAAAAAGTATAGGTAGAGGTATCTCTACATTATTTATTTTTTTAGAAATAGGTATTGGCACGGGTTCTCTTATATCTGGTAGTTTATATCAAGGTATCAATTCACGATTCCCTTGGTTATTTATGATCTCGGCATTTTTCTCATTTATTGCCTTTATAATTGTATTAAATAAAAAAAATCAGCCCCAAACCGTTAATATGAGTTAATTGCCAAGTAGAATTCATTCATTTTTATGCGATTGTATTTAATCACCAAGGAATATGAAATACTATTAACCCTTAATTATGCCTATTTTATCTACTATGTTTATAGATCAGAGCTTTAGTAAGTGAGACTTAAAACCATATTATTCTGGATTTCATAAGTATTTTCTTGGTTGATGATATGGCTTTAATGAAATCTATAACTTATTTTTATTAGTTGGCGGCATGTTATTCGTATACTTAGGTATGTAACACTTTATTGTATTCGAGATCGTTCAGCGAACTTAATTAATTTAAAGCCCTTCTTCTACTCCCTATCCCCATATCTCCTAAGCAGTATTATATCGTTTTATCCTTATTCCCAAGGCAGATTTACTTCTGATCCCGGCTTTAATCTGTGATCTCCGCCTATTTGAAATGACAGGTATTATCAAAATCAGATATGGACCAACGAATTAAACTATTGATTATTACATCTTCTTGGGAACCTTACTCTTTGTTATATCTAACTCCTCATTGACATTTGACAAATCTGTTTGGTAGTTTTCACATGCCAGAATAGGTTTCATGGGAATCTATATCAACGCAAATTTTTAGTCACCCAAGATTTACTCCAGAGTGATTAATAATCAAAAACGGTTAGTTAAGCTTAAAGTCACTTACTCAAAAAATTCTTTCATTTTTTCATAGAA
>CAJWQD010000034.1 GCA_913045135.1 uncultured Flammeovirgaceae bacterium
TTAATTGAAATATCCGAGGCGTGCTCTCACCACTTTAACTCTTTGTTAAATCCTCCCAAATAATTAACTTTAACAGACATGAAAATTAATAGAAAAAATACTTAACAGACATAAATAAATAGCAGCAGTGGATTAATATAGATTATCATCTTCTTACTGTATTAATTAAAAAATAACATGCCAAAAAAACATCAACCTTTCAAATTTGAAACACGTGCTTTACAGAGCACTAAAAACATCATTAATAAAGTGCATGCGATTAGTCCACCAATATATTTGTCTTCCACTTTTGAACGAAATCAAGAAGGTAAATATCAAGACAGATATAAATACAGTAGGAATGACAATCCAAATAGAAGAACCTTAGAAAAAAGCATTTCAACGCTAGAATATGGAACCACTGGATTCGCTTTTGGATCAGGTATGGCTGCAATCAGCGCCGTATTTCAAAGTTTAAAAACAGGTGATCATGTCATATTACCAGATGACGTATATTTTAATCTGAAACTTCTCATAAAAGATGTTTTTAATAGATGGGGCCTATCCTTTAGTTTTGTTAATATGTCGGATATAGAGGCTGTTTCACATGCGCTAACTCGACATACCCGTCTCATTTGGATTGAAACCCCATCTAATCCTCAACTCAAAATATCAAATATTCCGGGTATTTGTGAGCTAGCACATGCCCATCAAATATTAACTGCAGTCGATAATACTTGGCCCACACCAGTTCTTCAAAATCCACTGGACCTTGGTGCTGACATCGTTGTACATTCAAGTACAAAATATTTGGGGGGACATAGCGATGTTTTGGGAGGCTGTATCATACTTAAAGAATCTGGATCCCTTGAACATCAAATCCGATCTATTCAAGTTCAAATGGGCGCCATTCCATCCCCTTTTGATTGTTGGCTCATTTCAAGAGGTATCCAGACATTACACCTCAGGATTACCAAACAAACCGAAAATGCCCAGAAATTAGCAGAATGGTTATATGATCAGCCAAGAGTCAATCGCGTACTCTATCCCGGATTAAAAGACCATCCTGATCATGCCATTGCTGCACAGCAAATGAAAGGTGGATTTGGAGGTATGCTCTCTTTATTGATCGATGGAGATGAAATTCAAACCCGATCCGTTGCCAATAAGCTTCAGCTTTTCACTCAAGCGACCAGTTTGGGTGGCATAGAAAGCTTAGTAGAACATCGGAAATCTGTGGAGGGTCCTGAGAGTAAAACTCCTGATAATTTACTAAGACTCTCCTTGGGAATTGAGCATGTCGAAGACCTTATCGGTGATTGGGAACAAGCCTTAAGATAATTTCAAAAAAAGAAAAAATAAATCTTTCAAAGAAAAGTCAATTATTTTTTATTTCTAATATATTCTATTGGCCCCTTGAAGGTTTAATTTCTTCATCCAAAAGAACAGCAATGTAAACAGCACAATTAATATACCAGGAAGCATGGCCATAGTCCCTAAAGTAGCTTGGCCAGCCATTAATTCTAAATCATCTCCCGTCAACCCTAGTGATGCCGCAGCTGTTTTATCTTGATCAATCCAATTCCCTATAATAGGCTGAAAAATTGAAGTAGAAAACATACCAACCGCACCTATGACAGACATCCCAAAAGCACCACTTTTTGGAATCTTATCCGCTATAAATCCAATCATATTTGGCCAAAAATAGGCTACACCTAACGCAAAAAATACGGCTGCAACATAAGACATTACTCCTGTTTGGGTACTGAAAAGATATACTCCAATGGTCGACAAAACAGCAGAGCCTAAAAGTACACCTGTTTGATCAAATCTATGGACAATCTCCCCTCCAAAAAATCGGGCTACAGCCATCAAACCTGTCACTAGGGCTAAAATAATCATAGGTTGTGCACCACTTTTAGCTAGAATCAATCCTACCCATTGTTGGGGCCCAAATTCAGTAATTGCCGTCAAGGCCATACACACCATCATGAAAATAAACAAAGGACTGAGCATGGCATTGAGATTACCAGATATCGTTGCAGCCTCCTTGACTTTGGCCTGTGGCCAAATCTGCCCTAAAAAGAGGTAAGCATAGATCAAGGCAGGTATCATTATTACCCAAATCTGCATTTGCCAACTTAGATCCATTCCAGTCATAACTTGTGACAAAAGACTGCCTATCACAATACCACCCGGAAACCACATATGAAAACGATTCATCATTTTACTCATCAAGCTTCCTTCGTAAACATCCGCAATCATAGGGTTACAAGCAGCCTCAGTACATCCATTACCTAAACCTATTAACAAAGTGGAAATCAGTAAACCCATATAACTCCCTGAATAAATTGTTAATAAGATCCCCAAGCCATGAGAAAAAACTGCGAATTGCATAATTCTAGCCCCACCTACCTTATGATAAATTAAACCTCCAATCACCATAGATATGGGAAATCCTAAAAACCACATCGAATTGATATAACCTAACTCTTCGGCCGTTAAATTAAGTTCCTGTCCCAACTGGGGAAGGATTCCTGCGCGAATACTAAAAGAAAGTGCTGTTGTAATTAGGGCAAAACAACTCCCGTAGAATAATTTATTTTTATCGTTCATTTCAATTTTATTGAATTTGTATTTAATTATAACGATATTAATGGTAATTGATCATATGAATGGACAATTAATCTTGTTAAGATATAATATTTTCATGTGAATGTTTTTTTAAACAACTATAACCTGTGAAAACTATCAAATTAATTTTTAGCTTAATTCTTTTCTATTCCTGCCAAGACCCGTATAAGAATCAAACTCATGTGAAAGTTCCCGAAGGATTCAAAATAGAAAAACTTCTTTCTCCTACTGCAGACAGTCTAGGCTCCTGGGTATCTCTGACGCATGTAAAAGAAAATTTATTCGCTTCCTCAGATCAGTACGGTAAAATATATTGGCTAAAAATGCCAAAAATCGGTGGCAAAGATACCTTAGAGGTTACCCCAATTGATCTCAACCATCTAGGTAAGGCTCAAGGATTACTTTGGTCTCACAACAGTCTTTACGTGATGATGAATGATCGTAATATTCAAAATAGTGGTTTGTACCGATTATTTGATAGCAACAAAGATGGCCACCTCGATTCGGCACTTTTTTTACAGCAATTAAATGGCTGGGGTGAACATGGGCCCCACGGAATACAGCTTGGCCCTGATAATTTGATTTATGTGATTGCTGGAAATCATACCGATTTACCAAATAAGTATACCCTTAGAGCCCATAATCCATGGGCCGAGGATAGGATGATAAAGTCTATGAAGGATCCAAATGGCCACGCTACCGATCGCCAAGCACCTGGTGGATGGATCGCAAGAACAGATAGTTTAGGTAGTTTTTGGGAAATCTATTCCTCCGGTTATCGTAATGCCTATGACATGGCCTTTAATGAAATGGGCGAATTATTTACTTTTGATTCTGACATGGAGTGGGACCTAGGTCTACCTTGGTACCGTCCCGTTCGAGTATGCCATGTAACTTCAGGTTCAGAATTCGGATGGAGAACTGGTTCGGCAAAATGGCCAAAGTATTATCCAGATAATTTGCCGGATATACTTGAAGTAGGACAAGGAAGTCCAACAGGCATTGTTTCAGCAACAAAAAGTCACTTTCCTCCTCCATTTAATAGTGGCCTATTTGTATGCGACTGGAGTTTCGGAACCATGTATCACATCGAATTACAATCATCAGGAGCCAGTTATACAGTCAACTCCTCAGAATTTCTCAATGGTGTTCCCCTACCTCTTACTGATTTAACTTTTGGTGCGGAGGGTGCTATGTACTTTACAACAGGCGGCAGAAGATTACAATCTGGACTTTACCGAGTTTGGTCAGATAAAAACGATCACAAAAAAGAAAAAGAAATAGCATCAAAAGCTCTTAAACTAAGAAAGTTGCTAGATACCTATCATGACACTAGTTTAGTCGCTGATTACAATTTAATTTGGGAAAACATTGGAAATAAGGACCGGTACATTGCCTTCAGTGCTAGGATTGCCTTGGAGAATCATGGTGTAGAAAAATGGGCATCATATATCAACTCCAAAACTGAGTTTAATAAGAAAGTTGAATATGGCTTAGCGGTTGCTCGATCAAACAACAAAGAACTGCAGCAGCACCTTCTTAAATTGCTTAGTCAAGTAGAATGCGCGCAACTCACATCATCGGAGCAGCTAAGCATTATAAGAGCAGAATCACTATTAATTATTCGCAATAAAGCTTTCAATATTAGAGTTTTAGAAAATCAATGGCTACCTATTTTCCCATCAAAAGATCAATTCATAAATGAAGAATTAGCTGCCCTTTTCAATGAAACACAAAATTCAATTTGGGTAGGTAAAATAATGAAACTTTGGTCAGAGATCGATGAGGAGTATTTAAAAATACTAATTTCAGACAGTCTTGCAGAAAGAAGTGAAATGTACGGACCGACTGTCAAAGCCATGCGTAAAAGGAGACCAAGAAGTTACAAAATTGCACTCACTTCCGCACTGTCTCATTACAAAGTTGGATGGAACACAGCTTTGCGTAATGCATACTTCAACGGATTTAATGAATTCTGGGATCGAGAAGGCGGAAACAGTTACCGTGGATATTTATTAAAAATACTCTCAAATGCACTTAATAATTTACCAAAAGCTGACCGTTCTAAATTTGAAAAAATATCAGGCTATCAAATCGGTCAATATGGCCAAAATGTTTTAGCTAACCTTCCCGTGCCAAAAGGTCCCGGCAAAAATTGGCAAGTTAAAGAGGTTGAAGATGTAATGGAAAACAAAAAACTCATACCAAATTATATCAATGGTGAACATATGTTTGAAGCCGCATTGTGTAAAGCTTGTCATCGCATTCAAAACAAGGGAAATGATATTGGCCCGAATTTGACTCAGCTGGCCTCGAGGTTTACCATCAAAGACATTGCCCATGCGATCATAAATCCGAATGCAGAGATCTCAGATCAATATATGATGAGTGAAATTAATTTTAATAACGGCGATCGTTGGATAGGTAAAGTAGTAAATGAAACAAGAGATTCTTTATTTGTCTTGATAAATCCTTTAAGGCCCGAAAAAGTAAGTAAAATTCATATCGCCACTATTAAAGAAAAAAAACTTACCGATCAATCACAAATGTTTCCTGCACTACTAAACCGACTTAATGGGCAAGAAGTTTTAGATTTGATGACCTATTTATTGGCAGGAGGACAAAAAGACAATTCCTTGTATCCTCAATAAGCGATTAGTAAAATCTAAAATGAAACTCTCAATTGAGCAAATTTTGATATAAATACCACAAAAATATTGACCCCATGAAAATTTTATTTTTGCCCTTCATTCTGTTACTACTTTCAACTTTAGTCAACTGTAATTCTTTTGGAGAAAATTCACCTAATCCTAATATTATCTTCATTTTAGCCGATGATTTAGGATATGGAGAACTAGGCATTTATGGTCAAAAAATTATCCAAACACCCCATATTGATGCACTTGCGCGTGACGGTATGAGATTTACTCAACATTATAGCGGATCACCTGTTTGTGCACCGAGTAGATATATGCTGCTAACGGGACTGCACTCAGGACATGCTTACATAAGAGGAAACGATGAGTGGGCGGAGCGCGGTGATGTTTGGAATTATTCCGCAGCAGTTGCTGATGTCTCATTGGAGGGTCAAAGACCTATTCCGGATTCTACTTTTACTTTAGGAGAAATGTTACAAGAAAGTGGATATATCACCGGCTTGGTCGGCAAATGGGGGTTGGGCGCTCCAGGTACCGTTGGCACTCCGAATAAACAGGGGTTTGACTATTTTTATGGATATAATTGTCAAAGACAAGCACACAATTTATATCCAAGACATTTGTGGGAAAATGAACAAAAAATATGGCTTAATAACGAAATAATTTCTCCAGGAGTAGTATTAGATTCTTTAGCTGATCCCAATGATCCCAAATCGTACAGCGTTTATGAGCAGGAGCAATATGCACCTTCACTGATGCATGACAAGGCACTTAATTTCATTGAAAAAAATGAAAAAAATCAATTTTTCCTCTATTATGCTTCACCTCTGCCGCACTTACCGTTGCAAATTTCAAAAAAATATCGAAGTAAATACCACGAGATCATAGGATCAGAATTGCCATACACAGGAGGTAAAAATTACTTCCCCAATCAATATCCAAGAGCAACTTACGCGGCCATGATCAGTTATCTCGATCAACAAGTAGGAGAACTCATTCAAAAACTTAAATCCCTAGGATTATATGAAAATACTCTAATTATTTTTACGAGTGATAATGGACCCACTTATGATGTTGGTGGTGTAGATCCACATTATTTCAAAAGTGCTGGCCCTTTTAATACAGGAAGAGGTTGGGGAAAAGGATTTACACACGAAGGAGGCATTCGAGTACCCATGATTGTCACCTGGCCCAATCAAATTGCGCCTAACACCATAACTACCCATTTATCTGCCTTTTGGGATATCTTTCCCACATTGGCGGAGATATCAGCATATAAGGATAATCAACAGCGCGATGGGATAAGTTTTCTATCCACACTTCACGGAAAAAAGCAATCAGAACATGATTATCTCTATTGGGAGTTTCCGGCTTATGGTGGACAACAAGCTGTACGTAAAAAGCATTGGAAAGCTATTCGTAAGGATCTGCACAAAGATAATTTAAACATAGCCCTATACGATTTAAATAAGGATCCACGTGAAGAAACGGATATCAGTGATAAATACCCAAAAAAGATAGCTGAAATGGAAGCTGCCATGCTTGAAGCTCACTCTGATCCAATCATCGATAAATTTAATTTAAATATTCTCGGAGATAAGTAAAAATATGAGCGATTTTTAGCGCTATATTTGATTGATTTTAAAGGTACAATTGGAAACTCTAAAGATCTATAGAGTGCATTGTAAAATTCAAAAAATTTAGCGTCAACATTTAATATTAATTAATGAGGTACAAAATGAGAACTTTACAAATAATAATACTATTTCAAGTAATTATGATCTGGGGTGCCTTCGGACAAACGAAACTCATTGAAAAAGTTAATAAATCCGAAAATGAAATAGTCATCCCTTACGAGAAGTATAAATTATCCAATGGTTTGACTTTAATTCTTCATGAGGATCATTCCGATCCCTTGATACATATAAATATCACCTATCATGTAGGATCGGCAAGAGAGGAAATTGAAAAATCAGGATTTGCCCATTTTTTTGAGCATATGATGTTTCAAGGATCCAATAATGTCGCCGATGAAGCGCATTTCAAAATTGTTACGGAATCCGGAGGTACTTTAAATGGTTCGACTAATCGAGACCGCACCAATTATTATCAAACGGTACCAAATAATCAACTGGAGTCCATGCTGTGGTTGGAAGCAGATCGTATGGGATTTTTCTTAGATGCAGTCACCCAAGAAAAATTTGAAATTCAACGTGCAACCGTAAAAAACGAGAAAGGACAAAATTATTTAAACAGACCTTACGGTATGTGGAGAGAAAAAACTATTGCCGCTCTTTATCCGCATGGGCATCCTTATTCTTGGAGTACCATTGGATACCTTAAGGATCTTGATAAGGCTTCTTTAAATGATTTAAAGAATTTTTTTCTGCGTTGGTATGGGCCTAATAATGCTGCTATCACCATCGGTGGTGACATTAATCCAAAAGAAGTAATTAGAATGGTCGAAAAATATTTTGGCTCGATACCACCCGGACCGGAAGTAGAAAAAATGAAATTGCCTTTACCAGAAATTAATTCAGATCGGTACATTTCGCATGTAGACAATAATATCCGTTTCCCTGCACTAATGATGACCTACCCAACCGTACCTCACATGCATCCAGATGAGGCTGCGCTAGATTGCCTTGCTGACATACTAGGCAGAGGTCATAGCTCCTATTTATTCAAGAAATTTATAGAAACAGAAAAAGCGATTCAAGCTTCTGCCTCACACCCTGCTTATGAACATGCTGGAGAATTCTCCCTGATCATTCTTCCCTACCCTGGGCAAACACTATCTGAATTTGAATTGGAAATACGAAATACACTTGATGAATTTGAAACATTAGGAGTGAATGAAACCAATTTAATTAAATTCAAAGCAGGTCGCGAATCGGATTTCATCAACAGCTTAGCAAGTGTAAGCGGAAAAGTATCTCAATTGGCCAACTATCAATTCATGTTTGAAAATCCAAATTTAATCAATCGAGATTTGCAAAGATATCTTGACATTTCAAAAGCAGACGTGATGCGAGTTTTTAGTAAATATATTAAAGATAAAGCTAGTGTAATAATGAGTTACTTGCCCAGCGAAGAAGTACTACCTGCCACTGACGATAATTTCTCTAAACAAATGAATTCTACAAATTACTTCAAAAAAGTCGATTATAATAACTTAACTTATCAAAAAGTAGAAGACGATTTTGATAGAAGCATCCAACCTTCTGCTGGTCCAAGGCCTATTCTGAAAGTACCAGAATACTGGGAAGCCTCATTCGAAAATGGTTTGAAAATCATTGGTACGGTAAATAATGAGATTCCCACGACCTCTTTATTGCTAACTCTCAACGGAGGTCACAGATTAGACGCGTATGATCCCTCAAAAAGTGGCTTAGCATCACTCACCGCCAGTATGCTGAATGAGTCCACAAAAAAATATTCTTCTGAAGATATTAAAGAAGAATTACGCAAATTAGGAAGCAGCATAAATGTCAGTTCAGATGATGACGGTACTTATTTAAGTATAAACACCCTCAATAAGCACATTGATAAAACATTACAGTTAGCAGAAGAGATATTACTTCATCCCGCATTCAAACAAAAAGATTTTGAACGCATTTACAAACAACAAATGGAAAGTATCAAAGCAGGCCAAGAGGATCCTTCGAGTATTGCAGATGAGATTTATTTTCAGTTAATCTATGGAGAAAATCACATCTATTCTACCCCTTCATATGGATCAGAGGAAACAATAGCCAACATAAAGCTAGATGATGTCATTGATTTTTATGATAATTATTATTCTCCTAATATCTCAGAGCTCGTAATTGTAGGTGCGATCGGTGATCAAAATTCAATAGCTTTAGAAAAGAAACTCGACTTTCTTCACGATTGGGAAAATAAAAATGTTCAAATCCCAAATCTACCTAAAACTACGACTCCAGAGAAATTGAGAATTTATTTTGTAGACAAACCTGAAGCTCCCCAATCTCAAATAAGGGCAGGATATGTAACTGATTTAATCTACAGTCCAACTGGAGATTATTTCAAATCATACTTGATGAATTATACATTAGGAGGAGCGTTTAATAGTAGAATCAATCTTAACCTAAGAGAAGATAAAGGATGGACATATGGAGCAAGAAGTTATTTTTCAGCCTCTGATGAACCTGGCACATTTGGTGTCTATTCAGGTGTTTTAGCTGAATCAACGGATAGTGCAATTTATGAAATCATTCAAGAAATTAAAAATTATCGTGAAAGAGGTATCACAGATAATGAACTTCAATTTATGAAAAATTCAATCGGACAAAGAGAAGTTCGGGATTATGAAACGCCGCAGCAAAAATCATCTTTTTTAAGGCGTATTGTTCATTACAACCTTGACAAATCTTTTATAGATGATCAAAGTAAATTGATAGCAAGTATCACTAAAGAAGAGCTCAGTGCGCTTGCAAAAAAATATTTAGATATTAACCGGTTTTACGTTGTCATAGTAGGAGATGGTGCGGAAAATATAGCCCCACTCAAAAACTTAGGTTATGAATTTATTGAATTGAACGCTGACGGGAAGCAAAAATAGTAATACTAAAAATCATTAATCTTTCTCAGTATGTTATACTTGAACTCAGCATAAAGTTACAAGGAAATCATTTACTTAGTAACTCATAATTCTTACGGCCAAATGTTTTTTCACCAAAAAGGAATAACTCTATTTGGGTGATAATCCTATTTCCTAAAAAATCATGACGATGAATCGGTTGCGCTACTGTGTAATCTTTCGAGTAATTAAGCTCATCTGCCCAATCAAACTTGGAGATCCAATCCTTCATGACGGTAGGATGTGTGTCATTAAATAAAGATAACCTTCCCAAAGGACCATAATCGAAAGATACAGTTTGATCCCCCTCATTACTATAATACTGATTGGCATGTCGCTGTTTTTTAATCATAAAATGAAGAGGACGTACCCAACCGTAATGATATATTTCAGCATCTGCTTTCACAACGTGTAATCTAAAAGTATCTTTTCTCTTTCTATAGGAGAAACCGTCAAAATCAGGAATTCTTCGAAAAGTCTGGGCATCCCCCCAAGAGTAAATATCTGATCGATTTCTAATAATTCGTGTTTCAAATGGATACCAACACCTCGAGGAATGATAGTGCTTATAGTCTCCCCAAAAATGCTTATAGCCGAAGAGAATTCCTTCCACTTCAGAACGTTCATATTGTTGCTCACAAATAGCCTTTATATTATCTAAATACTTTTCATGGACAACCTCATCTCCTTGTAAATAAAATAACCAATCTCCCTTACACGCATCTTTGGCCAAATTAGTTTGATGTGCATAAATAGTACCACCAGAGAATTTTACATGATCCCAAACAGTTTTAATAATTTTAATTTTAGGATTATTTAGTGCCTTTATTTGAAACTCAGTCTTATCATCCGACTCACAGTCCCCCAGCACTACAACAAATTCATCCACTAAATCAATGATAGAGACTATCGACTCAATTACAGGATAATATAAACTACTCCCATTTCTACTAAAGGTGAAACCACTAATTTTCATTTATTCTATTTTGACATTCTTATTACCCTTTTTATAAATATAGTATTTCTTGTATTTAACCTTTAAAATATTTCTATCAGCGTTACCAGTAAAATGATATAATCAACGATATAAATACCTTTCCGATATATTTCACCAAGAAAGAACGTCCAACATACAACACCTAATACAAGGATGAAACCAGTCTTGATACTAACCGTGGTAACTGAAAAATATTTAAAGCTAATGACAAATTAGTTATAAACCATTTTTATTGTTACCTAATTAAAGTAGTTAAATTTTCAATATTCTAAACAAAATATTGGCCTTGTTCTAGAAGGTAAAAGAATAAAAAAAGATTGAGAACTATGCTCAAGAACAAAAGCCAGTAGGCCATGGACAATGGGCCACTAATAACTCTATTGTACTTTCTGCGGATTTCGTTAGATTAAGGCTCCTAACAAGCAAAATAAACACCGTAATAAAGTCATAGTCTATTTCAAAATTTAGAACCAAAAAATAGATACCCAACCAAGTGATCAATATTAAGGGTATATGGCGATAAAACCATCGATCTTATAATGAAATAGGCTAGAGAATTGGCAAATTAAGGAACAGGTATAAATTATAATCATAATAATGGGTACTTTAAATATTTAAACAAACAAAATAAGACAACCAAAGCACACCATTAAATTAGATAAGATGTATTATTTTAATTCAATAGCATCTATTTACATGAAATAGATAGTTAAAGGTAGAACATATAAAAAAAAGAGTTTTTGTACCCAAAAACAACGAAACCAAATGGCTATAATCACAAGTAGACTAATTTATTTACCAATACATCTGATATGCTCAGGACCAAAATGGTAATGCTTAATTCGGCCATATTAAAGGTTGAAATAGATTTCGTAAGCGTATGGAAATCATTTCAAATCATTGAGTTGATCTAAGATATCATAAGATAATTTAAATTGGTTTTTACATCGATCCAAGTTATGATTCGGATAATTAATTTTATAATACCTATTGCCTTCCATAAAATCAGTCAAAAACCTTAAACCCATAATAAATGCCATGTAAGCTCCACTCAAGGGTAAAAATTCTATGTCAGTAGCACTTAATTCATCTTTGGCTCCTTCTAAATATCCTTCTTTAAAGGCTAAGAATCGATTACGATCTAAAGATACACATTGTAAATCTAATTCATCTTCGGCAGCAGTACAACAGGTAGAACGAATGCCATCACCAAAGTCATAATGGACAATTCCGGGCATAACAGTATCCAAATCAATCACACAGCAACCTTTACTCATTTCATCAAGTAAAACATTATTAAACTTGGTATCATTATGGGTCACTCGTTTCTGGACTAATGATTGTGCATCTAAACTCCAAATAGGCAGCAGCTGTTGACTTAGGGATTTAACCAAAGCCATTTGCTTCTCAGCAGGATGACTTTTCAAATTTTTAATTTTTAACTTTACCTTTTCATAATTTCGTATTCGATAATCCAAATTATGAAAATCCGCAATAGTCACAATTAAATTGAAAGGATTAAAATCACTTAAAGCTTTAAGAAAAAAGCCATAGGACTTCGCACCCTCAAAAATTTGGTCTTCTGACTCCGGCACGTCGCGCGATTTCAAATGTGATTTAAAATCAAACATTCTAAAATAACCCGTTTTATGATGAAAATAATTTTCTTTATGATGGGTCTGAATAAGTCGCAAAGTTTCTTGCGAGCTAATTCCCAATCGATCAAAGGCTGAAGGCAGATAATTTGTAACTCTTTGAATATTCTTCATCATACCAGACACATCCTTAAAGACATTGTGATTGATTTTTTGAAATAAATATTCTTGGTCGGTGGTGGTAATCAGTTTATAAGTATCATTGATATGGCCTATTCCAAATATTTCATAACTTTTTATTTCACCTTCAATATTAAATTGATTGATTATGTCAATCATTATTGAAGAGATCATTTGGATAGATTCGATCCTCAACCAATCGCTTTAGTTGAGATTTTACCCATACTTTGTCCTCACTATAGGTGACTCCAAACCAGTGATCTTCCGTTTCAAGAACCGGAATTTTGATTCCTTGATTAATAAGGCTACTTAATACCAATGGAATATAATACTCTACCTTAAGATTTACCTTACTGGTTTGAAAAATACCATCAAAACCCTTTTCTATCTCTTGAAAGACCAAAGAAGTGAATCCGATCAAATTCATGGAAACAATAGCCTGGCTATCTAAATGAAATCGAACTCCCGCCTCTTGATAATATATCCTTCCATCAGCATCTCGTGAAATTGCCGTTCTTTCCGAGATCACTTTTAATTGTTGATCTGCATCTACCTCGCATACTCCTCGAGACACCGAACCGTTATCGGTGATTGTCTTTTCTAATTCATAACCCACTACACAACCTGTAAGCTCCTTGTTGTCAAGACTTTTTAAATAAATTGCTAGTGTTTTTAAAGAATTTTTACCATAAAAGTCATCTGCATTAACAATCCCAAAAGGTTCGTCAATGATCGGTGCTGCCATCCAAACAGCATGCGCTGTACCCCAAGGCTTCACCCTGCCCTCAGGGACCTTATAAGATTTTGGAAGCGCATCTAATGATTGATAAACCACTTCAAAATGACCTCTTCCTCGCCATTTATCAAGAATCGCTACCCTGAATTCAGACTCAATTTCTTTTCTAATAACAAAAATAATTTTACCAAACCCAGCTTCAAGAGCATCAAAAACGGTATAATCTATAATTTTTTCCCCATTCGGTCCAAACCCGTCTAACTGCTTAACACCTCCATATCTACTTCCAAAACCGGCAGCCAATATTACTAAACTTGGTTTCATTATATTTAATGATTTTGTTAAAAATGTAAATATACGATAGACATTAGTGACTAAGCAGTAGATGACAGAATCTTAAGAAAAAAAGATATTTGCTTTGAAGAAATTAAGGCTTCAACAAAACTATTCAAGAGTGGTTGTTAAGTATGCGCTTATAGAACTCCATTTTAATTAAGATGGTCTGATCTAATAAGGTTCTTCCCTCCGTCGTTAATTTAACAAGTCGTTTACTTCTTCCACCTCGTACTTTTGAAATTCCACCCAATTCGGAATGGATCAATCCTTTGATCTCCAAACGACGCAGTACCGTATGAATCGCAGTAATATCAATTTTTCGCTTAGCATGAGAAAATAATTCTTCTTGAATAGACTGAGCATATACAGAGTATTTAAGTGCACCAATAACTAATAAAATCAGTTCCTCAAGTTCCCCAATTGATATCATTCTCATCGATATATCTTTATTTATTATACAAATATATATATAATAAATATTTAAATATACTTTTGTTTAAAAAATAAAAAAGCATTATTTTTTACGTTTAAGCAATTTTGTACTTAATCTAGTTTGATTTTTGACATAATTCGAAACAATAAATATGCAGAAATTGATGAAATCATCAGCAACACAATACCCAAGAGAATATTACCGTAAACTAAACCTCCGATGCCAAAAAGTGAAGTATAGATTGAAATACAACCGATGAATACCAAGAGTATTTGGTCAGGCATATGCCAAGTAACACCATGACCATCATCACAAGAGTCCCCATCTTCCATTGCCGCATCTACAACTTTTTTCCATCCAGGCCCTCCAGGCAATGTTAGCCTATAAAAAGATCGTAATACCTCTTTATGCTCAGGTTTAGTCAACAAGGTAGTTAATATCCAAGAAATCGTAACAATACTAACAGTGATTAAAAGCTTAACGGTAAAGCCGTCCAATATACCAGTAGCCACTTTTTTATCCTCAATCAATAAAACAAGAACTAAAGCTACAATGGTAGCAACGATCATGGTGACAATTTCAGTTACTGCATTGATTCTCCACCAAAACCATCTCGTGATGTAAACTGCCCCTGAACCGGCCCCTGTTAATAATAATATATTAAAAGCCTGTGTAGCATTATCCAAAATAGTAAGCGATAAGGTTCCCGCAAAGATCATAAGTAAAACCGTTGTAATTCTACCCATAGTCACCATTTGACGTTCTGAAGCGTCGGGTTTAACAAATCTCTTATAAAAGTCATTGACAATATAAGAAGATCCCCAGTTTAAGTGAGTGCCAATAGTCGACATGTATGCAGCAATGATCGAAGCCACCACTAAACCAAGCCAACCCGGTCCTAACTTAGTCAACATCGCTGGATAAGCAATATCGTCTTTTAAATACTTTGGATCAATTCCAGGAAAATCTGCCTGAATATCAGAGAGTTCTGGATAAATAATTAAAGATGCCAAGGCCACAATAATCCAAGGCCACGGACGTAAGGCATAATGCGCAAAATTGAAAAATAACGTGGCCCCTACTGCATTTTTCTCATTCTTTGCAGATAACATTCTTTGGGCAATATAACCCCCACCTCCGGGTTCTGCACCTGGATACCAAACCGCCCACCACTGTACAGCTAATGGAATAAGTAACAACGGAACCCAAACAGTTGGATCAGAAAAATCAGGGAAAAAACTAATCTTATCTGCAATTCTAGGATCGTTTATAAGCCCACTTAAACCTCCTATCCGAAGAATTTCAGGTTGATTTACAGCAACATATGCCGCATAAACCGCTCCAAACATAGCGATTCCGTATTGGAAAAAATCAGCCCAAACTACCCCTTTGATACCTCCTAATGCAGAATAGATGACTACTACAATGGAAGCACCTATGACAACGACCCAAGGTTCTAATCCTAGCATAACTCCTCCGATTTTAATAGCTGCCAAAGTAACGGAACCCATAATAAGGCAATTAAAGAAAATTCCTAAGTAAAGGGCCCTAAAACCTCTTAAAAAAGAGGCTAACTTTCCACCATACCTAATTTCATAAAATTCTAAATCGGTATTAATATTTGATTTACGCCACAGTCGTGCATAGATAAATACCGTAACCATACCCGTTATAAGAAAAGCCCACCATGCCCAGTTTTTAGCTACTCCACTTTCTCTTACGAAGCCAGTAACTAAATTAGGTGTGTCCGCGGAAAAGGTACATGCTACCATCGAAACCCCTAGTAACCACCATGGCATATCTCTCCCTCCTAAAAAAAACTGTTCTGTACTATGCCCGGCCGTACGTGATGCCTTCCAGCCAATACATAAAACAATAACAAAAAATATACTAATTATTATCCAATCAATGGTTGCTAAAATCATAAAACAAGAACTTAAATGTTGCTCAATATAGAAAAAAAATCTATCAATATTCTCTTGAAATCTCGCATTTATATACACCCCCGCTTAGAGTACAGTATAAGTCATTTACTTCCTGAATTGTAGAAGTTGTGAATACATCATACTTGCTTTAAAATGGTCACTTTAATTTGAAACCAGAAACGAGAGGATCCTTAGGATCTATCCAAAACTCATATATTCCCTAGAAAAAGTATGCTCTTTTATAATAGGAATTACCGCCTCATATTTAAAAAACTTGGCCAATCCCTTATCTTGACATTTAAATTGCAAACCTAAGACCTTTAATAGTAATCCGACAGTTCTCTATAAATCCATTGGGTGTATGGTGAATAGCAATTCGTGCTGAAACTCCAAAACCCGTGAGATTTCGATCCAATTGACCATCCACGAACACGCAAACATTACAACTATCCACTTGGGTATTCTCTAACGCCTCTAAAAAAATCGCTCCATAAAGAAAACTCAAATCATCTTCATAAGAATGAACCAAAGCAATTCCGGAAGTCTTTAATCCATTCTTGATTTCATACCTGCGTGAATTAATTTTTGATAATGTATGAGGTCACATTTTAGCCCCACATCCACCACATGGACAAAAGCATAGAAGGCACCACCAAAAGCAAATCATATCGAACCGCATCGAGTTGGGGAATATCTATAACCTGATCTAAAGTAACCACGAAAGAGAGTATGTTCTCAATGCGGACCGAAATAACCTCCTGACTAACAACTTCTGTTTTGGAAGTCAATACCTCAAGGTGATTCAATTAAGGCCGTTGCTTGTGGCTCAACCTTCTCAATCCATCCGAAATCAATTGCCAACTTAGTGATGGCAATGATCGCATGACCACACATAATGTTTTAGCCTTCATTATGTATTTAGACGAAACCAAATCAGCTTTTTGAGTAGGAACAACTATGGCTGCGTACATATCGGAGTGCCCTCTAGGCTCAAGCATTAATGATTGACGAAAAAGTCTTGATTTTTTTGAAAAAATTCGGTAATTAATTACGCTCTCTTTATTCAGTAATGGATACACTCCAATAAAACATGCTCCAGTTGTCCCCCAGTACGCATATCAATTGTCTTTGTTTTAACCTAATCATTTTGGGAATCAATTCCTTTTAATATCAGACAACCATAATTTAAGTTAAATAATAAATTTCAATTTTAGATGAAATCAATGAAGCCGAAAAGGCGTTAAGAAGGCTCAAAGAAAAAGTATCCATTTTCTCCTTTTTTCATAAAATAAGAGTCTCTACATTTGTTTAATGATTTTAAATGTTTCCTATCAAAATAAAAGTCAAGAACAAGAAATTAATTTACTCGTAGGTTTCTCTTATACGTTCTGGGAAAGCTTAAAAATGGGAGGATCAGGTTCCCAGAAATTAATTGTTATTGACTGTCATGAAATCTTTGACCCTTATCTCAAACAATTGCAAAGTACCAAATATTGTAATATTGAATTGCGGCCTAAGGGAATTGGACTTAGGTTTAGGTATAAATTGGAGACTATTGGATGGTTTATTCCTTATTCAAACCTTTCATACAAATATGACAGATTTTATTTAAAAATTAAAGATCAAAATACGAGCTATTTTATGAATTTAAAAGCTTTTAACCGAAATCAAATTAACATAAAATTCATAGAAAAATTAAAGCAATTAAATAGCTAAATCTTGCTTTTTTTACCTATTTAACACTTTTCTCATTCTTTTTCTTGGCTTTAACTTTTTCAATATCATCGCCTATTTCAGGTTTTATTTTTTTCTTTATAGGTAAATCATGAACGTCATCTTTTATAAGGTGATCAAGCTCCAAACTTAACAAACTTTGATACCAGGTTATCACTTTTTTGATATCTGACACATAAACTCTGTCCACATCATAATTTGGTAAAATACTTTTAAAGAAAGATTTAAGTTCTTCAGGATCTGATTTTTTGTCTAATCCTACTTCTCCAGCATAAGTTTGGTAGATAACCCTAAAAACTTCCTGCAAAGGCACAGATTCTACTTCATCAATTACATAAATTGAAATTTCTGAAAAAACAGATACTTTGGCACTTGCCCCAGCAATCATTCTCTTTTTAGATTCGTCAAGTGATTCTAAAATGACTCCTGACCTAGTTGGATTGATAACCTTAAACAATCCCTTTTTACCTGATAGCGCGGCAATTTCAGTAAACTTCATATTCTACTATTTTTTTTGCAAAATTAAAAAAAGTAATCCGCCCACCAAATTAAAATCACTTCCCATTAATTTGTTTTATATAATCAAGAATTTTATTTTTCCCTATTCCAGAAATGGATGAAGTTTGAAACTGAATCGGTAACTCATCCCATTCTTTACTTAATACCCCTCTATAGTCACCTAAACTTTTTTGAAGTTTTATCTTACCCAACTTATCAGTCTTAGTAAAAACAATAGCAAAAGGAATTTCTCTTTCGCCAAGCCACCTCATAAATTTAAGATCAATGGCTTGTGGTTCATGTCTAGAATCTATGAGCAAAAACACACAATGTAAATTTTCCCGCTTCTGTAGATATTCATTGACCATTAATTCCCATTTCAATTTTTCTGTTTTGGACACCTTAGCCCAGCCATATCCTGGCAGATCGACCAAATACCAGGCCTTATCTATCAAAAAATGATTAATCAGCTTAGTTTTACCAGGCTTGACAGAAACTTTAGCCAATTTTTTTCTGTTAGTTAAACAATTAATCAATGATGATTTTCCTACATTAGAGCGACCAATAAAAGCATACTCAGGCAGTTTATGTTCTGGACATTCAAAATATACTGAACTACTCTTGATGAAGCTGGCAGTTTTTATAAGATTCATTAAAAAAGAGTTTGAAATGAGAAAACAAGTTGAGCATCAATTAATATTGTGGTAAATGAGTGTATTCCCATACAAAGATAAGAACACAAGTAAGAAAGAACAGATTGCGGCAATGTTTAACAGCATAAGTGGCAAATATGATTTTCTAAACCATTTTCTTAGCTTTGGAATAGATATCCTTTGGAGAAAAAGAGCTATTCAAACACTAGAAAAAAATAAACCTAAGCTAATCCTAGACATTGCGACGGGAACAGGAGATTTTGCCATAGAAGCTCTCTCCCTCAAACCTAGAAAAATCATTGGCGTAGATATCAGTGAAGGTATGCTTTCTGTTGGTAGAAAAAAACTAATTACCAAAAATCTCACGGATAAAATTGAACTCCTAACTGGAGATTCTGAAGCTTTACCTTTCAAGGACAATTTATTTGATGCCGTTATCGTTTCTTTTGGTGTAAGAAACTTTGAAAATTTAGAAAAAGGATTATCAGACATGCTGAGAGTACTGAAACCGGGTGGGAAAATAGTTATCCTGGAATTCTCCAAGCCGAAAGCATTTCCTTTTAAACAAATTTATCAATTTTATTTTCGATGGATTTTACCCAAAATAGGAAAATTAATTTCAGAGGATCACGCAGCTTACACTTATCTGCCCGATTCTGTAAAAGCGTTTCCTGATGGTGATGATTTTTTACATATACTAAATAAGATAGGATTTCGAAAAAGCCAATGTACACCACTTACACTAGGAATAAGTTCTATTTACTCCGGCTCCAAATAATTGTAATTTTCAGCCTTTGTGGTACTGCTTCGCTACAAGGACAAAACTTAAATTATGATAACCTTTGGGATTACGATGAGCAGAATGTCCATTATGGCTTCTTAATTGGAATTCATAGCTCGAATTATCGTATCAAATACAATGATGATTTTGTAGGTCCTGGTATGGATAGCTTACACTCTGTAGTCCCAGGAAAGCATTTTGGATTCAAATTGGGATTTGTCATTGATTTTTATGTTTTTCAATATTTAAGCTTTAGAATTACGCCTACAGTGGCTTTTTATGAATACGATCTTACTTATAGATATGTAGATGGTCAGGATGATCTCCTTGAATTTAAAGATGCAACAATGCTTGAGATACCACTCCTTTTTAAATACAAATCGGCAAGACGGAGTAACGTAAATATGTATTTAATGGCAGGCCCAAACTTTCAATTTGAAGCCGCAGGCCGAGGCGATGGTGTTAGAATAAGTCAGAAATTAGAACTTAAAAACTTTAACACTACATTCGATATAGGTATGGGATTTGATATCTTTTATCAACTTTTTAAGTTTACTCCTGAAATTCGTTATTCTTTTGGCTTTCGGAATCTATTATCTGATAAATCCAACGATTTTAATGCTGCCTTAGGTAAACTGACTACCCACAATGTAACTGCTTTCATCACTTTTGAAGGAGGTCCAACTTATCTTAAAAGAAGGAAAGGCAAATATTAGTTATCACGGGTAAATTTGGTAATTTGCCTCTCAAAACCATTTTTTATAAAATATGAAACCGATAGCCCTCGTTACGGGAGCTTCAAGCGGTATTGGAGAAGCTATTGCTAGACAGATTGCAGACCATTACCAGCTAATTATTTGTGGCCGCCGTAAAGCACGCTTACTTTCACTGTCCAAAGAATTACATAATGAAACTCAAACTTTAATTGGGTCCTTCGATGTAAGGGATCAGTCAGCAGTATCAAATTTCATTGATTCGCTCCCTGATAAATGGCAAAACATATCTGTATTGATTAATAATGCAGGTAATGCGCACGGTATGAACTATATTCATGAAGGTGATATCCAAGATTGGGACGCTATGATTGATATCAATATCAAAGGCTTACTTTACATTTCACGTGCCGTGATCCCAAAAATGATTAAAAAAAAACATGGACATATTATTAACTTAGGCTCTATCGCTGGTACAGACGTATATCCCAAAGGAAATGTATACAATGCTTCAAAATTTGCCGTAGATGCCTTGACTAAAGGGATGCGCATGGATTTAAATAAACACGGTATCAAAGTATCCGAAATCAAGCCTGGATTGGTTGAAACAGAATTTTCTAAGGTTCGCTTTAAAGGCAATCTTAAAAAAGCAAAAAAAACCTATTTAGGCTACAATCCACTTCAAGCAAAAGACATCGCTGAATGCGTCGCTTTCATGCTCAGCCGACCTCAACATGTTAATATCGGAGATATGATTGTTTTACCATTGGCACAAGCATCTTCAACCTTAATAAATAGACAACAAAAATAGCTACCAAAATTTTCCAAAATGAAAAATATTTTCGTGTTAGGCGCCGGAAGATCCTCAACTGCACTAATTAAGTATCTGTTGACGGAAAAAGCATATTTTAATATCACCATAGTAGAAAAGCATACTAAAATTGCAGAAAAAAAATTCCCTTTTGCAAAAGTTGTTTCTTTTGACATCTTGGATACAGCAAGGGCTCGAAGTCAACTAAAGACAGCTGATTTGGTTATCAGCATGCTACCCGCAACCTTGCATAGCAGCGTTGCCATTATTTGTGCTGATCTAGGAGTATCCATGCTCACCGCCTCTTATGTTTCAGATGAAATACAAAAACTTTCTCCAACATTTGAAGCTAAAGGAGCATGTTGCATTATGGAAATGGGGCTGGATCCGGGTATTGATCATATGTCAGCAATGCGCGTTTTAGATAGAATTAAATTAGCAGGCCATAAAATAAATGCTTTTGAAACTTTTACTGGAGGACTTTTGGCTGATAATCGAAATGTTGACAATCCGTGGCAATACAAATTTACCTGGAATCCTCGAAATGTAGTGCTTGCTGGTAAAGGGATAGTTAAATTCATTCAAGAAGGTAAGTTGAAATATATCCCCTATCAAAAATTATTTCAAAGAACGGAGGTAATTCATATACCTGAATATGGTTATTTTGAAGGATATGCCAATCGAGACTCCCTTAAATACCTAGAAATTTACAAATTAAGTGGTATTAACACACTTTACAGAGGAACCCTGAGACGTCCTGGATTTTGTAAGGCATGGGATACTTTTGTTCAAATTGGAGCTACCGATGACAGTTATACATTGTTTGGATTAGAAGAAATGACCCACAGGCAGTTTATCAATACGTTTTTACAATATAACCCAAACGATTCCATAGAACTTAAACTAGCCCATTATCTCAATATCGGTATGGAATCCGAAGAAATGTATAAACTCAAATGGATTGGAATTTTTGATGATCAACTTGTTGGTCTTAAAAAAGGTACTCCCGCGGAAATACTAGAGCATATTTTAAAAAAGAAATGGACCTTAAATGACTCTGAAAGAGACCTTATTGTCATGTGGCATAAGTTTGATTATCTAGAGGAAAATACAATAAAGCAAATCCAAACTCATTTAGTTATCGAAGGTAAAGATCAAATAAATACCGCTATGAGCACAACAGTAGGGTTACCCTTAGGGGTTACGGCAAAATTGTTATTAGAAAATAAAATCAAAGTCAAGGGAGTAAACATCCCTACCATCAAAAAAATATATGAACCTGTGCTTGATGAATTGTCTCGTCACGGCTTACAGTTTTTGGAGAGAGATACCTCTGCGCAGAGCCCCGTTTCAAATTTCAAAACAAGTAATTAATCATAATTGGTCGAAATAAAGATTTAGAAGTCCTACAAAACCTCAATAATAACCGACTCTATCATCACTTATCATTACTCCTATTATTGAACACAGATTCAATTTTTACTGAATCACCAAAT
>CAJWQD010000035.1 GCA_913045135.1 uncultured Flammeovirgaceae bacterium
TTGCTCCTTTATTTCGAGCCTAACCCCTTCTTACAATTCCATTATTGACATCAAACAAAAGGATTTTGGTCAGCTTTTCTTACGCTTTCTTACTCCCATCCAAAACCAATCCTACCATTAAATACTTCTCCACAACCAACGCCCGCGCATTATGAATGGAGACCCAGGTAGCTTCCCTAAAGCTGTCTCCAATGACTTTTTGAATAGGCAAATCGGCAATAAACTGACTAGCGTCATATATGACTGGTCTCTCGAAAAGGGGAATCTTTACCATTAACATCATGATGGTCTCTTCCCAACACTATTGGTACCAGTAAATCTTTAGTAGTTATAGCATCGTTAAAAGCCATAGCAATAGCTATGCGTGCTTCGGCATCGGCATAGAGTATTCTCACTTAGAAGCCTACTACTAATTTATTGTTTTAAGCTTCTTTAATCCAAGTGATGTTATCCTACATTTGCTGAGCAATTTCTACAGGTACCGCTGGATCTAAATTATTTTGAATCATATGCATAGTAGCAGCGGCATGTACCGATTCAGCCGGATATTCCTCTATCGGTCTTGCATATATTTTATATTTAGGCATGGATCGGTACATGTATATCCTACCGTTATCACTCAGCTCTTGTAAAAATTCTTTGATTAGTATTTCATGCCAAATTGAAGGAAAATATCTCAGAGCATTTCGCAAGGCCAGTTTTTTTCAGTTTCTTATAAAATATCTTTTCGCCGAGGTGGATAACTCAAAGCGGAATCTAAAGTTGTAACTGGGGGCAGCTCGTCAGGTCATCCTTGTCTTATTTCGATGCGAAAATAATTCATTAAAGAGTTCATTTAAAAACAGCTATCGATAACAAAAAATATTCTTGAAAGTTAATTGATATATTATATTTTTTCCGTGTTTTTATTTCAAGACATAAAAAAGCTCATCATAAGATTATGATGAGCTTTTTAGAAATGTTTTTTTATTAATTGTTCAGTTTGAATATGATAGGCAGAACCATTCTCACTTTAACACTTCTACCTCGTTGCTTACCAGGTGTCCACTTGGGGGAAGAATTCAATACTCTTTCTGCCTCTCGATCGCACCCTGCTCCAATACCTTTGACTGCCTTCACTTCTGTTACTGAACCATCCTTATCTACAACAAACTGAACAAAAACTCTACCTTCTATTCCCATTCTTCTTGCTTGAGCAGGGTAGGTCATATTACTTGCTACAAACTTGTAGAAAGCGGCATTACCACCTGGAAAACCAGGCTGATCCTCTACAATAGTAAAAACTTCATCTACCTCCTCTTCAGGAGCCTCTTCAAACACAAAATCTTCTACAACTTCCTCTTCAGTTACTTCTAAATCTAATTCTACCTCTATTTCTTCTTCTATTTCCTCTTCATCGGGAACCTCAATAATTTCAGGTAACTGAATCTTGGGGGGTGGAGGGGGTGGCTGCTCTGTTGGAGGAATTTCCATTAAATCCTCAAAATCGTCTTGCACCATCCCTAAATCCAATAATCCCGAATTATCATAAGTACGCCATTCAAATGCCACAATGACCAAAAGCAAACTTACACTAAGGCCTATATTTAAGAACAGACCTGACATTCTCGATAAGTCATTTTTGGGATTTTTCTTTAATTCCATTTGTTAAATTATTATATGTTAAAATCCAATTAACATTTGTTATCAAAGATATTGTCATTCTTATTTTTATACTAGGATTTTATGGCTTTTTTACCCAAAATAAAAAAGATTATAAACAGATTCACTAATTAAATCCTTACTTAGCAACCTCCGAACAAAATTTATTTTAATTAGTTTTTTGCTTATCAGTCACCTATTAGCTTTCTATAATCTTCAGCTGATAACAAATGATCTTCTTGATCCTCCACTTTGATCTTGACCAACCATCCTGCTCCATAAGGATCAGTATTAATAAGCTCAGGGGTATCCTCAAGTGATTCATTTAGCAACAAAACTTCTCCTGAAACTGGCATCATTAAATCTGAAACTGTTTTTACTGCTTCTATAGATCCGAATACTTCTTCAGCAGAAAATCTTTCCCCAAGGGTTTCAATTTCCACATATACAATGTCACCTAACTCACCTTGTGCAAAATCTGTAATACCTACAGTTGCAATATCACCTTCGACCTTCACCCATTCATGATCTTTTGTATATAATAATTGACTCGGAATATTCATAAGTTTATTTTCACTTTCAATTTTAACAAAACAAAATACGTTTAAACTTTTTTATTGTGCAAGATTAAATCGTAATTGTATTCCAAAAGAAGTAGTCGATCTCAAATAAGATCCTACACGCGGTGTAGTTGTATTTTTTTCGTAATACATAGTTAAATCTAACTGTTTATTCAATTTATAGGCCAATGAAGGCCGGATCTGAAACCCTTTGTTCCCATTTGTGATTTTATTTTCGGTCTCATCTTCTTCTAATTGCAACTTACGCTGTACAGTTTTTGAGTCTCGAAAGGTAATTGCCATCCTAAAAGTAACGTCATTTTTAATAGTAATTGTCCTTCCTTTGGTCTTAAAAGGTAAGATCAAATCCGCTTTAGTCCATCCAAAATCAAAGGTCATCCCACTGTTTTGCGTTTCTGTTACTTGTGCATTCGACAAATTTAAGGCAAGATTTCGATCCCTTTTGTAATTAAAACTGGCGCTTAAATTATCCTTTGTTTTAACATTGAGTCCTATCAAAGGTGCAAATTGCTCTAATATCGATACTTGATTTAAAATATAAACAGGAACCAATTTCCCCGAAATACTATCTGTCAAAGAGGCCAAAGGATAATCTTTTAATTGATTATCTAAAGTCATCTGTTCCGCATAAAGTAAAGAATTAGTATAATTGTTTATATTAAATGTGGATCGATAACTGTGGGTTAAATTCACAGAAGAGAAAATATTCTTAAGACCTGGTAACTTAGACAGTCCTGCAAAATCAACACGCCAATTTGGTATGGGTATTTGAGGAAATACACTCATAGGTGCATTTTCGGCATTTTCTCCCGTATAAGCCGCCAAAAATGCTGGCACCAAAATATCTTGACTTATCGTATCATATCGATCTGATATGCCACTTGCCTCCAAGGAATTACTCAGTCTTCCACTGATAATTCCGATATTTTCTTTGAACTGCTCAAACCCTGGTGAAGTTTCAAACTCAACGCCGTTTATCATTTTTGTTTGTGCTTCAAAGGCTGATTTAATTGTTAAATAGGAAATACTGTAGCTTCCTGATCTTGAAGGGGTCAATGATCCAAATCCTCCAATTTCTGAATTATAACGAAAAATTTCTTGATACCTCCCTTTACTCGTCCTTTTACCATTTAACTGAATTTTTAATCCTTTAAAAGGTTCAATCGAAGCATTAAAAGAGAGATTTCTAGAACTGGATTGCATAAACGGGGAAGTCAATAAAGGAGTTTGAGTAATCCAACCATTCTCGGCAGCAGTGAATCTAAAATCTGCATCCTGTTCACCTAGCAAAAATCCCCAACCGGGAGCGGACCACAGAGAATCCATTCCAAAGAGATTTGGTACCGGCAAAAATCCAGATAAGCTCGTGGTCTCTTTTATTCCATAAGTTAAATTTATAGCCCTGATCGCCATCATAAGGCGCAGTATTCCTTTACCAACAATCAAAGATGAACTTAACGAAGTTTCAGCCTCCTGATCTTTAATTTGGGGGGCACGCGACCTATTATTTCTTGCGGGAGTATTTATCGTCTTAAGAAAAGGCACTTTATTATACAACTTAACCATATCTATTTTACCTGTCAAAGATCTGTCTCTTGAATTATTTATGATGTTACCGAACGAATTCCCCAAAGAATCCTCCTGATTCAATGATCCAGTGACCCATCCATAACTTACCGCATATCTTACATCAGAGTTAATCCAGTCAGTTAAAGGTATTTTGTTTAAAGGTAATTTAAGGTTCATTGAGGCATTTTGATTATAATTTTTCATCCTTCCTAAATTCAAAATTTGATCAAGAATATAATCTCGCTCAGCACTGGTAGTAATATCCCCTTCAATAAAATTATCAGGCTCATCGATTACCGCATTGGCTCTGGCATTGTAGTCAAAACTTAAGGCCTTGAAAAAATTCCACCTTAAGCCATAATTTCTATTAAAAGAAAATAAACGCTCATAATACGGATCCATACCATCAGTCGTTAAATTCGCATTGTAAAGCTGAGTATGTACAAAATTTCTATTTAAATCCCCCCTAAAAGTCAAACTACTCGGTAATATTGAAAAATTGATATCTTTTATGATCCTCAAGAAGGGATTACTTAATTTTTCACTTTTTGCGAAAGGTTCAATAGAAAAGCCCTTAGGAGAATAATTATAAGATAAACCTGCGCTTGTCGTCTTTCGATAAAATTTCTGTGTGCTGATGCTGGTTGTGTTTTGATCGCTAAAGGCATAAGAAAATGAGAAATTTTCAACATCGTAAATATTTACCCTAGCATCTGACTTTACTTTTTCCTTTCGTACATTAGTGAAATTTAAACTCCTGCGCGTCGAGCGATCTTGAATAATGGTCAGATAATCATCTTTTTCTACTTGAGTATCAAAACTTTCTAAAGAAGCTTCAAGTGGAATATCAGGATCTAAGGGATCAAATTTAGGAGTGGCCTTTGACTTTTCTATACTTGCAAAAATAGGTATTTTTAATCCTGTCTTTTCTGGAAATAAAAATTTATCAAAATTTATAGATGCATTAATATCATATTGAAGTTGCTCAGCCCTGGTTCGCTCTGAAATTCTTTGCTGAATAGTTCCAAAACCATTAGAGGTATATCGGGTGGACGCACTAATAGTTCCTAAATCCGCTAATTTAGCGTTGATACGTGCGTTGGCTGCCCAACCATTTTGACTATCAAAATCAGTTACACGCAATTCATTTACCCATAAGCAAATCGATTTATCTTGAAGATCATCGCTCCCCAAATTTCTCATACCTATCATCATGGTCAATACTGTACTCAATTCAGGTCTTCCCTTGATGGTTAAATCATATTTACCATCCTTGGACTTTTTGGTGTAGGGGACCTGTACGTCTAAGCCAATCCGATTTCGCTCAGATTTTAAAGCTAAAATTTCGTTGATTGCAAGATCTATTTCATTTTCCTCAGGCCAAACAATTCTTCGAATTGCTTCACCTGTGAGCCCTGAATTTGTAGGAGTTATTTTCAGGGGCAGTTCTATCTCATAATAATTTTCTGAGTAATCCGTACCAAATCTTAAAAAAGCTGAAATATCGTCATCTGAAACATCATCTCCTTGGTAAGCATGGGCCGAGAAAAACATTTTCAATCTCCCATAATTGATGAGATCGTAACTAACTCCTTTAAATACCGCTCTTGAATCTTTATCTGGTAAATCTTCTACACAAATCTGCAGAGATTGCTCATTGTCTCTTCGATTCAAAAAAGTCGTATTGTCACGGTCCCTCGATAAACCTGGAGGTATGACGTAAGGTGGTGATTCATCATTCCCTATACTATTTTCCTCCACATTAACTACCGAAACCTGAAAATCAGTAGTAGTGATCTCAGGTATCTCGTTAAACCCTTCTTCAAATAAAGTACCTTGATATTTTCGCCACTTGTTTCCTATTAATCTAAAACTTGAAATCCGCAGTACTACAGGCTGACTAAAATTTGTTAAATACATTCTCACATATTGCATCGACTTAAACCCATCAATATCTCCTACAATTTTATCTGGATTTTTTAACGGAACCCTAAATAGGTACCATTTAGCCTCTCCATCTTTACCAACCACTTGATCAACTATATGCTCTTTTCCTACTTCAAGATTCCCCGGTTTTAAATCTATTTTATACTCATAATACTCTTCTAAACTTGAGACCGTATTGTCTCGACTGATGTCCTCATTGTCTGGAGCGGGATTATTCCCCTCGGAGAAATCTGACGAAGTCACAGGAGAATTTCCCTCTTGTCCATTATAGTTTTTATAGCGCTCAACTACTTTGGCATTTTTTGTATCATATTCATCGTCCAAATAATACTTGAAATTATCACCTGATGGATCTGCCAATATTTCGTCACGAGCAAGCCCACTTATATTTAGCTGATCAATATAAGATTGAAAATAGGCTGCCTCTAATTCATTTTTCAATCCATCAAGACCAACATCTTGATTATCTCTACTGCCAAGCGAATTTTCAAATTGATTAGTTAAAAATTGCTCTTCAGTGATATAGCCCCATTCTGTTGCCAATGCATTGGTTAAATCTCCGTCGGCAGGTAAACCATTTTCAAACGCATGTCTTCCGTCTTTCATATAATCCTCTGAAACACTGCCCAAATTAAAAATCAGGGATCCTCCACTCGTGTTATGTTCATTAAACCTTCCATCCATTACCTTGCCTTTTGGATTTCCATCTGCAAAACCGATGAAAGGATCCATCATCCAAAACTCAATAAACTCTATATTTGTTTTATCAAAATCAACCTCATTATTAATGTGATTAGTAATTCCTCCCCAATTCTCCTCAGGATTGGGTAACAGCCCATCGGCATCTAAATTAGGGCTATAATTGTAAGGCCCCCTCTCACTTGGAAAATAAGCAATGTCTAAAATATTTTCATTCGTTGTGATCATGGTTCGGTCTTGCTGCTGATGAATCTCCTGAGGATAAACGATTCTTTCGTAATGATTCTCAAGATCCTCCTCTGTTAAATTTTTAGGTCGTCTATTACCTATAGAAGTATAAAAAACACTGTTATCAACGGTATACCAAGCTAATTTAGCTCGTTTAAAATTGGCTCCTAAATCTCCCACTTGAACATCTGTCACTTCATAGCGATCATCAAGTGTACTGGGTGTAGAAGCTAAATTCCATCCTGCCCAGGATTGTAAATTTCCTCCAAAAGTTAATGCATTTTCAAAATCATCCAAATAAGAAGTACCCTCACCTTCCACCAAGTTTGAGGTCCCCGGAATCAATTGGGCATATTCCCCACTGAAAGAAATACTTGACTTTTCTTTAGTACTGATTAAAGGTATTGCATCGATAATTTGTGTCAATAACCTTGAGTCCGCTTGATAATTTAAATTAAATCCATATTTCGTATTCTTTGTAGGCTCATCTCCTGCTGCATAGCGAGTCCTACCCCCTGGTCGTTCATTAAGATGTAATAGGGTTGCTCCTATTGAAAAATTATCATTGAATATATACTCAAAATTAGTGCCGGTAAGCCATCTGGTTTGAAAATTAAAAAGATCGGCCTTTTCATAGGAAATCTGGATCTTTTTACCTGAACTCATGATGCCACTGTTTAAAATACGTACCCTTCCTAAATTATAATCTACTGTATAATCCAAACCTTCACTTAAAGGCGTATTTCCTGCCATGACTGTCACAGATCCCGGTGAAATATTTATGCCTGGTAACGCAATCTCAGAAGAAGAACCTCCACTATATTTCCCTAAAATAAAAAACTTATTTTTTGAAGCTATCTGTGCTGCATCTGCTTTTGTAGTCCTGTAAAGGGTGTCGTAAACATATTTGTCGATCAGTTCCAATTCGCTTTCATCAAAATAACTTTTTAATTTTGGCCCAAAAGGCTCTAAAATAGGAAAAATAATAACTCCAGTCTTAGAGTTAATTGTAATTCCTTCTATATAATCAAAATTCCCATCTTTTTGACGATCATTGTTTCTATTCAATTGGTCTAATCCCAGTAGTTGAACCAAAGGAATATCTTTAGTCAAGCGGCCCTCATGTAAGGAAGGATTATCAATGCCTGTTCGATCATCTCGATAATGAATTCTTAAGGTAAATCCATCTTGTTGAACCTGACCTGCATTCAAATTATAAATATTCTTCATCATCAAATCCCATGTGGGTACGCGGGTATTAATTTTATTAGGCCGTAACATTTTTAAAAAAATCAGCTCATCGTCATCAAATCCTTGATAGTCCTCTGAAAGCTCTCCGACTTTATAAACCTGCCCATTGTACGTGTATTCATAAGATACCGCCAAAACCTCATCATTTTGAAGCTTCCTAATCAATGAAATGTAACCCAATTCTTTATTGATATTATATTCTGTCAAATCCAATTTGCGAGCGGTAGTCACTTTTACAAAGTCTGTAGATTCTGTCATTCCAAAATTTGATTCTAATAACCCATTAATTAAGTTAGGACTTCTTGCCCCACTTAATAAGGTAAGATTTTCATAGAGATCATTAGAACCATTGCGGGAGGCCCCTAATCTCATAGATTTTATATTTGGATTGTGGATGTTAGATCCCTCGCCTAAATCCATTAAAGAAACAAAATTTCTTGTGGTCGCCGTATTATTATTTCTATTAAGAACATAAACCTCGACCCTTGTGACGTTAATCCCTGAAATTAATTGAGGTAATCCACCCAACCAATTTTCGTAATTTTCACGAAAAAAATGACTTAAAAAGAAATGCCTATTTTCATCATAATTTGAGGCCTGAAGTTCAAATTGACGTTCGTCTACCCCATCTTCAAGGGTAATTACCTCATTTCTTCCTTGTTGTCTAGAAGCAATTCCTGTCACATATAATTTACCGAATTGCAGTTGTGTTTTAACTCCAAACAATGACTGAGCACCAGAAATTAGACTATTGGATATGGGCATACTTACATTTCCCAATTCAATTTTTTTAATAATCTCTTCTTCGTATCCAGTATATTCAATTTTCATATCATTTTGGAAATCAAACGAATTGTTATTATCAAAATTGAAAGTGACTGCCAACTTATCCCCAATTTTACCTACGACATTGGAGCTAATCTGCATATTAAAATTAAATCCTCCATTTTTTCTTTGGCGCTCAGGTATTTGAGGATTGTCATTGTATTGAAATAAGCCTCCAAAATCTAAATTCACAAATCCGGTCGGTGTAATATCAACATAGCTACCACCAAAAATCCTATCAAATACCGGACTTATATAAAGCTTTGGTATCAATCTTCTACCGCCAATCGCACTCTCTCCTTCCAAACCAATGGCCTGTTCTCGCCAATAATCTTTAACCAATTTTTGAGTATTCGAGGCATCATATTCTGTGAAACTTAGTTTCACCGGTGGACGAAAATCAATTCCTTCTAATTGCTCCGTAACTGTGAAATTGATACTCGAATCAAACTCAACTTTTAAATCTAAAGAAGTAGGGTCTACTAAATTGATAGGTGATTTACTCGGAGGTTGGGAATATACATCACCATATCGATAACTGGGATTGTAATTAGGGTAAGTAGTTGATTCATAAGGTAGTGTATCGGACTTTATGGTACTGTCACCTTCTTGCATTATGAGTTCACCCCCATACAAAAAAAATGATGTATATATATGCAAGCATATACATGCTGTCGCTCGGATATTAACCTGATAATTATTCAAAAATTGGTTTTTACACTCTTTTTAAGGCAAACTTTATCAGCTCCTCAATTCTCAAGCTTTCATGCTCAGACATGATCTTGTCAATTGTTTTTTCCGCTGCTAGTTTCCCTATACCTAAAGTTGTTAGGGCAGATAACGCTTGTGATCTTAAAGTATTGTTAGATATTTGGGATAAATCTGTTACATTTTCTATCAAAGAGTCTTTTTTGAACTTGTCTTTCAATTCAAGAATTATACGTTCAGCAGTTTTACCACCAATGCCTTTGACCGACTGTATTACTTTTACCTGTCCGTTGATTACAGCTGATTGTAATTCTTCTGCTGATAAACTTGACAATACCATAAGTGCAGTACTTGGACCCACTCCGCTGATACCTATCAAATCCCTAAATCTAGATTTTTCAGACAAATCATAAAACCCGTAAAGGGTTTGACTGTCTTCCTTAACATGAAAATGAGTGTACAATCGCCCTTTATCGAGCGTTTTTATTTGGCCATAAGTAATCAGAGATATTTTTATTTCATATCCAATACCATGGATATTAATAATCACGTGGGTGGGTGATTTTTCGGTGAATGTTCCCTCTACAAAATTAATCACTGGCAGCCCTTTCCGATATTTCTTGCTCTTGCGCATCAACAACCGCAATAGCTGTAATATTAAAAATATCACTAACTGAACTCCTTTTTTGGAGTACATGGATAGCTTTTCTCATTCCCATCAAGATAGGTCCAATTGCTTCAGCACCTCCAAATTCCATTAGTAATTTGTAAGCAATATTGCCTGACTCTAAATTCGGAAAGATCAGGGTATTTGCAAACGTGCCAGATAGTTTGCTAAAAGGATAATTTTCCTCAATTTGGTCCTTATTAAGGGCTACATTCGCCTGAATATCTCCATCAATTAATAATTCCGGCCATTTGACTTGAGCTTTTGCTACAGCCTTGGCCATCTTTTTTGGAATCTCTCCTTTTGCTGATCCAAAGTTAGAATAGGAAAGTCCTGCTATTCGCGGCTCGACATCAAAAAATCGCACTGCCTGGGCCGTCAAGCCTATAATGTCAACCAACTGATCTGAAGAGGGATTTAAATTTACAGTAGTATCTGAAAGAAAGTAATTACCATTTTTGTTACTTAAAATGTACATTCCTGCTACACGATCGATTCCGGGCTCTGGGCCAATAATTTCTAATGCCGGTCGAATGGTCTCTGGATAATCATTTGAAATCCCAGATATGAAAACATCTGCTTCCCCATTATTAACCATCATCACACCAAAATAATTAACGTTGAGCATAAACTTCATAGCTTGGACATGTGTCATCCCTTTCCGCTGACGTAATTTGAAAAATTGGGCAGCATATTCCTGCCTTTTGGCCTCTTGCTCTATTGGATCTATAATTTCGCATTCCCCCAAATCCAGTTCATTTTCCTTTATTAACTGTTGAATAAGTGTCCGATTACCTAATAAAATAGGAATAGCTACTCTTTGGTCTATTGCCTGCTGAGCCGCTTTAAGAATAGAAACTTCGTGAGCTTCCCCATAAATGACACGCTTTGGATCTTTTTTTGCACGAGTAATAATTCTAGAAATCAAACGTTGGTCAATACCTACTCGCTCTTGCAATTCTATTTTGTATTGATCCCAATTTTCAATATTTATCTGAGCTACCTTCGATTCCATTGCTGCCTTCGCAACTGCAGGGGAAATTGTAGTAATTAATCGTGGGTCAAGAGGTTTGGGAATCAAATAATTCCTACCAAATTTCAAAGTATTAGATCCATAAGCCTTGAGGACTAAATCGGGTACACTTTCCTTTGCTAAATCAGCAATTGCCTTAACCGCAGCGAGCTTCATGGCTTCATTTATAGTCGTAGCCCTGACATCAAGGGCACCTCTAAAAATATAAGGAAATCCCAAAACATTATTCACCTGATTGGGGTGATCTGATCTTCCAGTGGCCATAATGATATCTTTACGACAAGACATCGCAAGTTCATAGGCAATTTCTGGATCTGGATTTGAGAGCGCAAAAATTATGGGATTCACCGCCATCGTTAAAATCATCTCAGGGATCAAAATATTTGCCTTTGATAATCCGAGGAACATATCAGCTCCCATCAATGCATCACCGAGTGTATGTAGATTTTTGTTGGTAGCATACTTAGCCTTTTGCTCATCTATGAAATCTCTATCTAATCTCACTACCCCCTTTGAATCAGTCATAACAATATTTCCTACATCAACCCCCATTGACACATAGAGATCGGCGCAAGCAATAGCAGCTGCTCCACCACCACTGATAACTATTTTAAGGTCCTCTATCTTTTTATCAACCAGTTCCAATGCGTTCAATAACGCTGCACTCGAAATAATAGCCGTACCATGCTGATCATCATGCATGACGGGAATACTCATTAATTTCCTGAGCGCTTTTTCAATCTTGAAACATTCAGGCGCTTTAATATCTTCCAAATTTATACCTCCAAAGGTGGGCTCCAAAGATTTAACAATTTCTATAAAATTATCTGGTTCGTTTTCATTAATCTCAATATCAAAAACATCAATTCCAGCAAACTTTTTAAAAAGAACCCCTTTGCCCTCCATTACCGGCTTGGAAGCTTCAGGACCAATATTTCCAAGTCCTAACACCGCTGTGCCATTGGAGATTACACCTACTAAATTCCCCTTAGCAGTATATTTGTAAGCATTTTGTTTATTTTCGGTTATTTCCAAACAAGGTACTGCTACCCCCGGTGAATATGCCAAAGCCAAATCATGCTGACT
Organism: uncultured Flammeovirgaceae bacterium; assembly: GCA_913045135.1. GTDB lineage: Bacteria > Bacteroidota > Bacteroidia > Cytophagales > Cyclobacteriaceae > UBA4465. The sequence goes on from CAJWQD010000035.1 coordinate 12,236, forward strand.
TCTGAGTGGCTTAGTTGGGATAACCTCAATTTTACCTCTAGGAAGTTCTTCGTGGAAGTCTAAAGCCTCTTTTTTTCTAATTTTTGCACACATAGCTTTTTTTAGTTATTTATTCTGCCCTCTTTGAATGTAGATAGTATTGCATCGACTTCCTGCAGCAAGACTCTTTTTTTCTTTCCTGGTGCAGCAACAAAACCTTCAATATAATAAATTAATTTTTCTTTTTCTGAGACAAAAGTATAACTAACATAAGGCCCACCAAGGGAGTTATCATTGATTTTCCATAGTCCCCTGCTCTCAATAGCATAACGCCCCTTAAATTGAGTTTTCTTCAAGAACACCGTATTTAAATCATTCCGCATTTGTCTAGTAATGAATAAATTATTTTTCTCTCCATCTCTTAAGAATTTTTTCGTAATTCGATCTCTGAATTCAGGCACTTGATCAAATATCCCAATATTTGTATAGGGCTCGTAGTACACAAATACGTTTTGTTCCTTATCCCTGTTGATATACCTCATCCAATAAAAACCAGGCTCACTTACTGCTTGTTGCCAACCAGCGGGTATACTTAATCGAAATGAATGTGCCTCCTTTACCGTTTTCTCAAGGGATTGTTCTCGCCTGTTAAATAATTTTTTTACTGTCCGATTAAGGGCCCTTTTCTCAAATAAATGTAGTATTTTTTCTTTATTTATTTTAAGTTTTTGCCCAAGCCCTTTTTCTGTATTTCCAAATAAATACAAGATCATCTGCCCTTTAGCAAACTCATCTTTTCGGATGCTCATAAACACACTAGTATCAAGTTTAATTATACTTTGAGATTCAGGAGTGAGAAATCCCCTTAAAACATTACTCTCTGGGCTCCGACTGTCTAAAGTGATCACAAAAATCATGTTAGCTGATGTTTTTAAGGTAGTATTTAACTTTTTTGGGCTAACCCTATTGAGATGAAACAAAGGCTCATCTTGAGGCAAGCCTGGCAAGGGCTCCCTAAGCATATCTCTGAGCTGTTTACCAAGATCTTGATCCCACTGCTTTTGATCCATCACCAACATAATGCTTCCAATTTCTCCCTTAGCCTCTGGCATAAATTCTTGAGATATCTTATTCTGAGTTTCTCTGCAAAACCCAAACAATAAGATGGTACCTACAATAAAAGAAAAGTTCCTTTTCATATTTTAACAAAATTCATAAATTAAACTATGAACTTTTTCAGTTATCCCCAATAATTAGTGTTTGACCAGGATAAATTATGTTAGAATTCAGTTTATTAATTTTTTTAATGATTGCAATTGAAACTTTTGAACTCTTAGAAATACTCCATAATGAATCTCCTCTTCTAACCTGATAGGTTATCCCGCTTTTTATGGTTGATAATTTCTTATTCTGATTGGCAGCTAAATAAGCTTTTTGAATGCCTTTAGCATAGCTTGGAAGGGTCCAAATGTCTAAATTTTGCCCTACTCGAATCAAAGTTGAACTAAGATGATTCCAATTTTGGATATCTGAGACACGTACCGCGTAACGGTGGGCAATACTTCCTAAATTATCTCCGCTTTTTACTTGATAAATATTTTTATTTCGACCATAGGTGTTTCCCACCATCTGTCTTGCCAAATATTCCAATTCCTCTTTCCCTACTTTATTTGCAGTATCGAATAAAAATGTCCTTTGTAAATTGATATAAATTTTTCTATCTGCAGGCACATTGAGTAAGAAATCACCCACCCCTTCAGGAATCACACCCCTTTTAATGCTTGGGTTAAGATCGAGTAATTCCTCCAAAACAATATCTGCAAAATATGCGAATGTAGCCAGGTGCAAATATTGGTTGACAACAATGGTATCTGATAATGCCAATGATAATTTTTGATTGGGAAAAAGATTATGTTCTTCAGCATAATTTAATAAATAATTGATAGCAATAAATTGAGGGATATAGGAACGAGTTTCCCTGGGCAAATATCGATAAATTTGCCAGAAATCCTTTTTATAGCCACTTCTTCGAATAGCCTTGCGGACATTACCAGGGCCACAATTGTAGGCTGCAATAGCCAAATCCCATCTGCCAAAAGTATTATATAAGCTTTTTAAATACCTGCAAGCTGCATCCGTTGACTGATGTGGATCCATGCGCTCATCAATATACCATGAATTAGATAAGCCATAGGATCGGCCGGTACTTGGCATAAACTGCCATAACCCGACTGCACTAGCTCGCGACTGGGCCCTCGGCACCAAACCTGACTCAACAATTGCCAAATATTTCAAATCATTTGGTATGCGATGCTCTTCTAGATAGGGCTCTATGATAGAAAAATAATAATCTTTTTTTTCAAGAATTCCCCGTGTATAATCCCGATTACGAACAGAAAAATAATCTATGAAACTCTTTACTGTTTTGTTAAAAGTTAGCGGAATTTCAGTATTTAAACACCCCATCCGATCAGCAATCTCAGCATAACTAGCATCAGGAATATAGTCATAAATTTGATGCAAAGAATCCTCCTCAGCAGCAAGCACACTTATGATTAAAAACATACTCAAAAACATTATTGAGACTACCTTCATATATATTACATAGTTTTAAATGACTTTGAGAATGAGAAAAGCTTTTCTTCCTCAAAGCTTGCAGCCATTACCTGTAATCCAATAGGCATATTATTTTCATCTTCCCCCGCAGGAATGGAAATAGCAGGTATACCCGCAACAGAAGCCTGTACAGTAAATAAATCTGAGAGATACATTTCCACAGGATTTATAGTTTTAGAATTAATCTCAAAAGCAGTAGTCGCTGTAGTTGGTGAAATAATGAAATCATAATCTTTTAAGATATCATCGGTATAGTCCTTAATCAATTGCCTTACTTTTTGAGCCTTTGTATAAAATGCATCATGGTAACTCGAAGAAAGTACAAAAGTTCCTAGAAGAATTCTTCTCAAAACTTCAGGACCAAATCCATTTGTTCGAGATTTTTTATACATAGATTCTAAGTCTGAAATAGATAAATCTCTAAATCCATAACGTACCCCATCAAACCTCGCCAAGTTGGCACTGGCCTCAGCAGATGTCAAAATATAGTAGGTTGGTAATAAATATTCCAAATAAGGGAATGATACTTTTTCTAACAAATGGCCTGATGCCTTCAAGCTCGACATCGTTTGATTCATCATTCGACTGACCGAGTTAGCTATTCCCTCTGCCTCATTAATTTCAGTAAAATACGCAATCTTATATCTGTTTGACTTAATGGTACTTTTAGAAAAGCAGGGTACTTTTTCCCTACTTGAAGTGCTATCTCGCTCGTCATTGCCCGCTATTATCTCAAGGATTAATTCTGCATCAGCAATGCTTTTTGATAAAATGCCAACACAATCAAAGGAGCTAGAGTAAGCAGTAAGGCCATAACGAGAAATTCTAGAATAAGTAGGTTTAAGACCATAAACACCGCAAAATGCAGCTGGTTGACGGACAGAGCCACCCGTATCTGAGCCTAAAGAAATCTGACACATATCAGTTTGAACACCAACAGCACTACCTCCAGAAGAACCTCCTGGGACACACGATTGGTTTACTCCATTTTTAACTAATCCAAACGCTGAGTTTTCATTTGAAGAGCCCATTGCAAATTCATCACAGTTTTGCCTACCTATCACAATGGCGTCTTCATCTAGCAACCGTTGAATGGGCGTTGCTGTGATTTGACTCTCAAAACCTTCAAGGATTTTACTTGAACATGAAACAATATGGTCTTTCAAGCAAAAAAGATCTTTAATCCCTATCACTAAACCCGCTAAACGACCTGCGATTCCCTGATTCAATTTCAAATCAATTTGCACCGCCTTTGTTAAAGCTTCCTCTTTAAATACCTCAAGAAAGGCATTTAAACTTGGGTTATGCTCCTCAATTTTTCCTAGATGATGATTTACTATTTGGGCAACAGTAATGCGTTTCCCATCAAGATCAGCCCTAATTCGCTGATATGATTTGTAAAACATGGAAAATTAAGATTTCTTTTCTTCTGACTGAGCGCCTTGTTCGATTTCCTGCTTGATATCTTTGGTGGCATCTTTGAACTCTCTTATGCCTTTACCCAGTCCTCTCGCTATTTCAGGTATTTTTTTTGCCCCGAAAAATACAACCAGAAAAAGGCCGATGACAATCCATTCCCACCCGCCGGGCATTCCAAATGCTAATGTAGTATCCATGAATATTTTTTTTATTTATTTCAAAGATAAGTAAAAAGCTATCAAACTATTGCTTTAACCATCTTTCAGGATCAAGTTTTTTTTTATCTCGCCAAACTTCAAAATGCAATTGTGAAATTCCGGCGTTATTTGTATATACCTTACCTATCAAATCTCCTGTACTCAGTACTTGACCTTGTTTGACTTTGACACTTTTTAATTTAGAATAAACGGTATAGAAGTTCCCATGTTTAATAATCACAACATTATTTTGCCCAGGTACGAATGCTTTAACTCTGACCTCTCCGTCAAACACTACGCCGACATCCTCATCCCTTTGCGTCTGAATATCTATACCTGTATTATTAATATTTACATTTTTTAAAATTAAATCCTTTTGAAGGCCGAACTTTAAAGCAATGAATCCGGTATTAACTGGCCAAGGAAGCTTTCTTATTTGATCTTCAAACTTCCCAGTTAACTCCATGGCAAGCTCTTTTTCCCCTGAAGCTATTTTCTTCTCAGCTTCTAATTCAATCTTAATTAAACTAGCAATAAGGTTGTCTAGCTTTTTTATAGATTCCCTTCGCGAGTACATCTCTTCCCTCAGTGATTTTTCATTTTTTGTCAGCTTAGCGATAAGATTACCTTTTTCTTTTTTGAGGTTAATGAGCTGATTATTCTCGGCTTTTTTATTCTTAATAATTAACTTTAATTCTGATTTTCTTATTTTTTGTAGCATCTGTTGAGCAGCCAACTCTTCCCTAGTTTCTGAAATTTGACTAGATTGTCTCTTACGAGATTCAGAATATTGTTCCATATATTTCAATCGCATAAAAAATTGAGTAAAAGAATCGGATGCAAATAGCAATGAGATAAAGCCATACCCCTTTTTTAATTTATAAGATTTATAAATCATGGCTGCATACTCTATTCTCATCGATTTTAAATACAAATTAATATCAATTATGATTGACTCTAATTCCAGTATTTCAGTAGTGATCAAATCAACCTCTTCATCTAAGGTCCTTAATAATTTTTGACGAGATCTAATTTGATTTTCTAAAGCCTTAAATTGACCTAATGTAGCCGTTTTCTTGTTTTTTGTTTGTCCCAAAATCTTTTCAGCCTCTGTTATTTTTTTGACATTTTCAATACGTTCTAACTCTAACTGTTTTTTATCTTTTTGACCAAAAGCATTTAGTGATACTCCAATTAATATGGATAAAAAAATAAAGTTAGTTCTTAAGATACTTTGCTGGAACATTGAATGGAAACTTAAGTATTTTGTCAGGTAAATGTGCAGATTTAATATCAATATTAATTTGTTTCGATGGTTGCTGTTTTTCCAAAAACCTGAGTATAAATTTCATAGAAAAAGGAAATCGAGCCTGCTCGTTTAACTGAGTAAAATCTCCATAATTTATGTCTATCTCATACTTAGCCAAAGAATTTTTAATGAAAATTTTTTCTATTTTATTAGACTGATCTCCAATAAAATTTCTCAATAAAAATGGATCTTCATTTTGCTCATAAAAGATTCCTTCTTGTTCTTTGCTTACCACTAAATTTTTGTTTGAAGATAATGGATTGCCAAGTATCATGGCTTGAATCCATTTAAAATTCAGGTTAATACCATAAAAATTATCGAACTCTCCATAGCTAGACTTTATATAATTATGACTAATCCTATCAAGTAAAAAAACAGAATCTGATGTTAATTTAATCCTAAATGCTTCAATACTTAACCCTGGTGAAATAGAAATCCAAATCAAGCTATCATACTTAATCCTAAGATTTGCAACTGCCGATAGTTTTTGGCCCCCATCGGTATAATTTAATCTAGCCTTAGCCGAAAAATAGTCAAATTTGAATATATTGATATCTAGATTATCTTGATTCAAATTAATCAGTCGTTTATTACATCCCATCAACAATCCAAGGGTCACCAAGATCCCAAAAAATCTAATCACGCGACTTACTATTTTTAATTTTTGATTCTATTGAATCGGTGGTTCCTCCCAATTCTTGAGCTCTCTTCCACTGAATCAACGCTTTCTCAAATTGTCCAAGTTCAAAAAGTACATCCCCATAGTGTTCAATTATAGTTCCATTTTCATCTATCAAAGCAGCTTTTTTTAAATAAATTTCAGCTTCTTCATATTCCTTAATTGTAAAAAGCACCCAACCATAGGTATCTAAATAAGTAGCGTTTTTAGGATATTTCTGAATTAATCTTTTGGCCATCTCTTGGGCCTTCCGCAACTGCTGTTTGCGCAAGCAGAGAAAATAACTGTAATTATTCAAAACATGTTCGTTATTTGGATTGATTTCGAGTGCTTTTTCATAAGCTTCATCGGATTGATCATGTTGTTCCAAGCCATTGTACGCATCACCGAGTTGTGCGTAAAAGATTCCAAGCAAATTTGGATCCACAACATATTTTCTTCCATGACTTAAAAGACTTATGGCTGTTTTAAACTTTTTTTTAATAGAGTGGGCTACGCCATTGTAAAAATACATTAATGCTTGGTTAGGGTATCGTTCCAATGCAGCATCACAATGCAGCATCACACTGTCATATTCAAGGTTCTGAAATTCCATAGAAATTACTTGCTGCCAAACTTTATAATTGGCACCCTCAAGCGCAATAGCCTTTCTGTAATTTGAAAGAGCCTCGACTGTCTTATCTAATTTTAAATAGACGTCCCCTACAAAAGCAATTGCTTCAAATCGCATTGGATAAATTTGCGGCAATTGGTCAAGTAAATCCTTCAATGATGCCGTCAAAGAAATCTTATCAATCAATGCATCAAGCAGTTGAATTTTTGCCAACATTGGTGCTTCATGAGAGTTCAAACCTTGTTTTAAGAAAATGATTGCTTTATCGTAGTCATTTTGCTGAAGGGCAATTTGAGAAATTAACAGTTTGGCATTAGGATCTTCCCATGCCGATAATTTAATCATGGCCTTATCGTAAGCTTTATTCATGATCAATATGGAGCACACCTCGAGTACATATTTTATCTCATTAGGTGACTGAGCAATTAATCTATTCCAATCATCTACAAGAGCATTTAAATCGTTCTTTTGCAAAAATATTTTTTGCCGCTCACGCATAATACTCTCAGATATTCCAAATAATTGCTGCCCTTTTTCATAAGCTTCAAGTGCCTCATCCCATTTCTTTTGAAATTGATAAAGTAACCCAAGATCAAAATAGTAGCGCTCATTCCCCGGCAAATCAATAAGCTTTGTATAAATCTCTACTAAATCCGCATGTCTATTGAGGGAACTTAAGATATCCGCTTTAAATATGAGATAAAATTTATTTTTTCCATCTAAAGCAATGGCTCGATTTATGTGAATAAGAGCTGCTTCCGATGCATTATTAATCATGTCTAGCTCAGCTAATTTGAAATAAACAACAGCATTATTTGGCTCCAGCTGATTAGCCTGCTCAAAAGTACTCCTTGCTGCTGGGTAATTACCTAAGATAAGAAGTCGACTCCCCTCAATAATTAGGGTTTCAACTTTTAAGGATAATGCTTGGAGTGGTAAATCCTTAGAAATATTATTCTTCTTTTTCCGTTGTGCGGATAGGGAGCACAAAAGAAAAGTTAACAAGCAAATAAAGATAGTAAACCTCATCCTGATAATGCATAAAATTTATTTAATCCGAAAGCACATTAAAGAGAATACAGATAAAGGCCAGATTAGAGCCAAATTTAATCACTTTTAATCTTTTTTTTAATAGACTTTATTTCTATCAAATAGACAAGAAACAAATAAAGGCTTATAAGACCGACTCCCAACCCATATCTCAATAACAAGGATAGCTCCAAAGTTACAATCATTGCCGTTGCCAATGCGGCATAAATGGAATAAAAACCTCCTTTAAATAATTTATATTTTAAAGGAAAATAATACTTTCCTATGAAATAACTGAGCAAACTCATGAATAACCACGATATTAGAGATGCCCAAGCGCTGCCCATAAATCCTAATGCAGGAATCAATGACACATTGAGTGCGATCGTCAGTAGGGCACCAAAAATACTGATAAAAGCGCCTATTACGGTATGATCAGTCAATTTATACCAAATTGAAAGATTATAAAATATCCCCATCAAAAATCCTGAACCTAGCAATACCGGAACTATAATTAATCCGTTTAGATAAGGACTATCGGCCCCAAATACCAATAGCGCAATTTCAGGCAACATTAGAGAAATAACCATCCAAATCAGTCCTCCAAAAATAATAAATCCATTCATAGCGCTCGCATACAATTGTTTGGAATTTGTTTCATTTGCATGACTGAAAAAAAAAGGTTCAAAAGCAAATTTGTATGCTTGTACAGCTAAGGCCATAAAAACAGATAGCTTAAAACAGGCACCAAAAATGCCAAGAGCAGCAGCATTACTCAATTCAGGATAAAATCCTTCAGGCAACAAATATTTTAAAGATTGCCTTGAGAACATCTCGTTAATCACTCCTGCTAATTGTAGAAACACTAAAGGTACAGCATAAGCCAAAAACGGTTTAAACATACTTACTGAAAAGGTAAACTTAAGATTCAAAAATGTCCCAGAAAAGAGTATTAA
>CAJWQD010000036.1 GCA_913045135.1 uncultured Flammeovirgaceae bacterium
CGGACCCTATTGGAAGTCCCACCACATAGAAAAATATAATCATAAAGCTGCAGCATATTTGAGAGGTATGAAAGGTGATATATATGAAGCGGGACATCGTGTTCCTTTTATTGTAAAATGGCCAGGAAAAGTCAGTGCTAGTAGTTTAGCTCATGGAGTTAATTCCTTGGCTAATTTTTATTCTACCGTAGCCGATTTATTGGGTGAAGACTCTAGAGTATTTGACAGCTATAGCTTATTTGACGAATTGACTGAAAAACAAAATAAGATAGAAATTAATCCAATTATTCATCACAGTTCAGAGGGACACTTTGCCCTTCGTTATGGGGATTGGAAAATGATAGAAAAAAGAGGCTCTGGGGGGTTTACCCCTCCTTCATCAGGCCCCACGCCAAAAGGGGAAAAGGAAGAAAGACTATTTAACCTTAAAGATGACCCCTCAGAAAAAATAAATCTTTCACAAAAATTTCCCCAACAGCTTGAAAAAATGATTCGAAAACTAGATTCCATAAGAATAATTCATTAAAATTAAAGGTGTGAAATATATAATTAAAAAAAATCATTTATTAATCTTAGGGGTGGTTATTGCCATTTTATCATGTAATATTCCATCAAAGAGTGTTCTAAAGAGACCAAACATTCTAATAGCTATTGCTGACGATCATTCATACCCGCATACGAGTATTTATGGTTTTGCTGAAACTCAAACTCCTGGTTTTGATTTTGTTGCCCAAAATGGTGTCTTATTTCACAATGCTTTTGTGGCTGCACCACAATGTAGTCCATCACGAGCCGCTATATTAACAGGAAAAAATATTTGGGAACTCGAGGAGGCGGGAACACATGCGAGTAATTTTCCCAAAAAATTTAAGGTATTCACTGAGGTATTGGCGGAGCAGGGTTATTTTGTTGGCTATACAGGAAAACCTTGGGCTCCAGGAAATTGGCAAATAAATGGAAGGAAGTTAAATCCTGTGGGGAGGGAGTTCAACAAACATCAATTAAAACACCCCCCTACAAAAGGTATTAGGGCAAATAACTATATAGAAAATTTTAAAGATTTTTTTAGTCAAAAAGATGAGGGAAGTCCCTTTGTTTTTTGGTATGGTGCACACGAACCGCACAGAGTATATGAATACAAAACAGGTGTAAAATCAGGAAAAAACATAGAGTCGGTTCAAGTCCCGCAGTTTTTACCTGACACGGAAGTAGTCCGAAATGATGTTTTGGACTATATTTTAGAAATAGAGCATTTCGATAATCACCTCCTTCTTATGATAAACTTTTTAAAAGAAATAGGGGAGCTTGATAATACTTTTATTATGGTTACGGCTGATAATGGCATGCCTTTTCCCTATGCCAAAGCTAATGTACAAGAGTTTGGAACCCATGTGCCACTGGCTATTACATTGCCAAATGGAATAAAAAGAAAAGAAGTCTATGATCCTGTCGCATTGATAGATTTAGCCCCTACATTTATGGAACTTTTGGGCTTGTCTGATGCTATGAATACTACTGGAAAGAGCTTAATGCCTGTCTTAGAGCAAGATCATCATTTTCAGCATAGGGAATATGTGCTTACTGGTAGAGAACGACATACCCACGCCAGACCTGATAATTTGGGATATCCAGCACGGGCCATTAGAACACAAGAATTTCTATATGTATATCATTTTGAATCTGATCGTTGGCCTCAAGGTGATCCCGTTCCACAAAACCCAGAAAATGATCAAAGGAATAAAGTAGCTGGATTCAAATCGCTTTATCCAGGTTACCATGATGTTGATCAATCTCCCTCAAAAGATGAGGTAATGGCGATTGCACAATCTAACTATTTTGAGTTGGCTTTTGCAAAAAGACCCCAAGAACAATTGTATGACATTAAAAATGATCCCTATTGTACACAAAATATAGCTATTCTTCCAGAGTACAAAGAAGTTATCAATAAACTCAAGCAACAGCTGATGAATGATTTAATGGAGCAAGGTGACCCAAGGGTGTCTGGCAATCCTATATTTGATAGTTATCCCCGCTATTCAACTATGCGGAATTTTAGCGGATTCAACCAAAGGGGGGTCTATAATCCAGACTTTTCAAAATAAGTATTATCAAAATATCCCAGTTTTATAAAATAAATCTAATTCGGACGATTTTCATAATTTATTTAAAACATAATAGTAACGATATAATCAGACTCCTTTTTAAATAAACTTAATTCCACACATTTTTGAGTATCTAATAGAATTTTGTTAAAATCAATAATAGCATATATATGCTGATTATTTCTTAAGACTCCTTCTTACGCATAAAATCTGGGAAACTCTTGATATTAACTTTGAATTTGAACTATAAAACAATTTTACATTTAAATAGTTTTAAACTAAAAAAAAAAAGCAAATTTTTAGTTTATTTTAACATTATTAATATATTGCACTATAAAGTGTGCGTACACGACGCAAGTTTATAAAAAAAACTATTGTTAACTAAATTAATTAAAGTATGAATTCTATTTACTTGGGTAATTTAAAATCCCATGGAAAATCACTTTCACTTTTTAAGAAAAGTATTTTAAGTGTATTGTTCTTAGTGGGTTCATTTGTTACTGCACAGCAGTCTGTTGGCGGAACTGTAGTAGATCCTGCAGGTGTTCCGTTACCAGGTGTAAATGTTGTTATCAAAGGAACCGATACTGGAACTTCATCCGATTTTGATGGAAACTTCACAATTGAAGCATCTGATACTGATGTATTGATTTTTTCTTTTGTCGGTTTTAAAGATCAAGAAGTTTCGGTTGGAGATACCACATCTTTCAATATTTCACTCGAGGAAGAAGCAAGTTTTCTCGACGAAATTATTGTAACTGGTTATGGTACTCAAACTAGAAGAGAAGTTACCGCATCAATTATCAAGGTCGACTCTGAAACGATTGAGAGAGTAGCTGCTGGAAGTAGTATCGATGCTATTAAAGGTCAAGTTGCCGGAGTGGATATTACTGCATCTGGTGGAAGACCAGGAGAGAGTCCACAGGTGCGAATTAGAGGAAGAAGATCTATTTCTGCCTCCAATGATCCGCTTTATGTTGTTGATGGGATACCGGTAACAAGTAGTGTTGATGGTGGTGCAATTTTTGATATTGCTCCTCAAGACATTGAATCTATGGAAATACTAAAAGATGCGGCAGCAACTGCAATTTATGGTTCACGAGGTGCAAATGGTGTAATTATTATTACTACTAAAAGAGGTAAACAAGGAGAGAAAACACAAGTTAGTTACTCTGGTTACTATGGTACAACAGAAGTTCTCAATGTTCCAGACATGATGAACGGTGAGCAATATAAACAAATGAGAGCTGAAGCCTTTAGAAAAAATTCTGCAGGTGAATTTATGTACGATGGAAATGTTGAGACTGATAACTACGTTTTATTTGACGGAGAACAAGCCCTTGTAGATAATTATAATGCAGGTGCTGATTTTGATTATATCGATGCAGTTTTACAAAATGGTTCTCAGCAAATGCATAATATTTCTGCTCGAGGTGGAACTGAGAAAACAGCTTACAACGCCTCCATAGGTTATTTTTTAGAAGAAGGTGTTGTACCTGGAATGGATTATGAAAGAATGAATGCTAGAATTAATCTCGATCATAGAATAAATGATATGTTTAAGTTTGGTATGTCTACCACGCTTACTCAGGCTACCTATAACTATGGTTCTAATGCTGTAATGAATGAGGCTCTAAGACAGCTTCCATTAGGTAGACCTTATTTGGATGATGGTGTTACACCAAGGATGTTTACATGGAATGACGGTATTGCCACCAACCCACTTGCAGAAATTGTTCCTGGAGCATACATAGACGAAAGATTGTCTACTAGGTTATTTGTTCCTACATATCTTCAAGTTAATTTAAATTCTGATTTAACATTTACGTCAACTTTTGGTCCTGACCTTCGTTTTGTAAGAAGAGGTGAGTTCAGAGGTGCTGCTACAAACGATAATCGCTTGGGACCTGCAGATGCCGAAACTGAATCTATAAGAGAGCAAGGTTTTACTTTAGAAAACCTTTTGACATATAATAAAGAATTGGGTCCAGGTACATTAAAAGTTACCTTACTTCAATCTATTCAAGAGTTTACTAGAGAAGCTGGTAAAGCTGAGGTTCAAAACTTACCCTTTGAATCCCAACTTTGGTATAACATCGGAACCGCAGCAGTTAAAGGTAACTTGAGTTCCTCTCTATCAGAATGGCAATTACAGTCATATATGGGTCGTGTAAACTATGATATTAACGGAAAATATTTATTCCAAGCTTCAATGAGAGGTGATGGATCCTCAAGATTATCTGAAGGAAATAAATGGGCATATTTCCCAGGTGTTTCTGTTGGATGGAGAATTAATGAGGAAAGCTTTATGGAAAATGCTCCTTTTGACGAATTAAAACTTCGTTTATCTTATGGAGAAGTAGGAAATACAGCAATTTCTCCATATCAAACGCAGGGTGGTCTTGCTCGGACCGTATATTCTTGGGGAGGCACAAATGCATATGGATATGCATTAAGTGATATTCCAAATGCAGAGCTTGGTTGGGAGATTTCTAAAACACTTGATTTTGGTTTTGACTATTCACTTATGAATGGGAACATCACAGGTAGTTTTGATTTATATCAAACAAAAACTAGTGATTTGATTTTGGCAAGGAACCTTCCTTGGACATCTGGTTACGAAAGTGTTTTCCAAAACGTTGGGTCAACTGAGACCAATGGTATTGAATTTGGAATTAATGCAGTAATTATTGATAACCCTGAAGGCTTTAGTTTTGATGTAAATATGAATATTTCAAGCTACGAAGAAAAGATTACTGAATTGGCGTTAAAAGATGCTGATGGTAATCCTGCAGATGATGTTGGAAACGAGTGGTTCATTGGTCAACCAGTTAGAGTATTCTATGACTATCAATATGGTGGTATTTATCAGTTAAGTGAAGCCGCTCTTGCTCAAAACCTTGAGAGTAAACTACCAGGAGAGATCAGAAGAGCTGATACTAATGGTGACTCCCAAATTACTCCAGCGGACAGAGTAGTTCTTGGTTCTGATGTTCCAGACTATTTTGGTGGTTTGACAACAAACTTTAGCTACGGAAATTGGGACTTAAGTGCTTTTTTCTACTTTAAACAAGGTCAAATGATAGAAAGTAACTTCCATAGAAGTAATAATACACTACAAGGAAGATATAATAACATGAACCTTGATTACTGGACACCTAATAACCCAGGAGGGTATTATCCAAGACCTAATATTGGTAATGAAGGAGCTGTGGATGGAGGTTTGATGGTCTATTTCGATGGAAGTTATGTTAAACTTAGAAACTTAACTTTAGGTCATAATTTTGACCCTGAAGTTGCTTCAAGTCTTGGTTTGAGTAGACTTAGAGCATATATTCAAGGTCAAAACTTATGGTTTAGTTCTGATTACGATACTTGGGATCCAGAAGTTGGAGAGGAAAGAATTGACAGTGGTGTTGCACCTTCTTCAAGTATGTGGGCCGTTGGAATAAGAGCTAACTTTTAATTTAAAAATATTTTAAATCATGAAAAAATTTAGATTTTTATTATCATTTTTCGCCATAGCTGCTTTCACTTCTTGTGAGGAATATCTGGACGAAAATAATATAGCTAACGTTACTGCATCTGGCTACTACACAACTGCAGCCGGATTAGAGGATGCTGTAAGTGCTACCTATGGTATCATGAAAGAATACTATGGTCCTGAAATTGGTTGGACTATGGGTGTCTTTGGTACTGATACATATCGCGCGGGAGCTGATGGAAGTCACAAGTATATGGGACGCTATGCCTCAGGTCATAATTCAGAGGCAAGATACATGCGTGATACTTGGAGGATATTCTACGAACAAGTAAATCAGGCCAATGCAGTTATTGCAAGGGCAGAGGGTGTAACTGATATGGACGCTTCTACAAAGACTCAAAGAATTGCAGAAGCTAGATTTCTTAGAGCTTTGGCTTATTTTAACTTGACTCGTCACTATGGTGACATCCATCTTTCTTTGGAGGAAACTCAAGGTGTTGAGATAGAAGCTAATAAAACTTCTGCAAGCGAAATTTATTCTCAGGCAATTGTTCCTGATTTAGAATTTGCTATTGCGAATTTGGAAGATAATCCAAGTGATTATGGTAGAGCTTCAATTCCTGCCGCTCAATTCCTATTGGCTAAGGCACTAATGACAAGAAGTTACAAATCTTTTGCAGTTGGTACTGATGCATCTCAGGCTGAATCACTTATGTCAAGTGTAATTAGTAACCCGAGATTTGCGCTTTCGGATTCCTTTGGTGATCTTTGGTCAATAAATAATGAGGCAAATAGCGAGTTTATTTGGACGATTCAAAACTCGAAATCTCAAGTTGATGAGGGTCTTGATGGATACGGCCATAGGGGTCACTTGTATTTCTTAATGGAATATGATAAAAAACCTGCAATGACTCGTGATACTGAGAATGGAAGGCCTTGGAAAAGGTTCCGTCCAACTCCTTTTCTTATGTCCCTTTGGGATAGAACCATGGACAGACGTTATGATGAAACATACAAGCATGTATGGTATGCTAACGTTGGAAATGATGGGGGCCCTAATGGTGTTCCAGTCAAGATTGGAGATACCGCTCTTTATATTCCAGGTCCTGGAGTTGACAAAAATGGTGTTGATCAAGATGGATATTGGAATGCTGCGAAGCAAGCTTCAGTTAATTTTGAAGTTTACACCTCGGATGAGTGGGATCAAAGAACTTTCCCTTCACTGAATAAATGGATTGATAATACCCGTCCAAATAGACAGCATACGCAGGGACAAAGAGATTATGTTTTGATGAGACTTGCTGATGCTTATTTGATTAGAGCGGAAGCCAGACTCAAACAAGGAAATACCAGCGGAGCAGCGAGTGATATTAATGTTATTAGAACTAGAGCTGCTTGGGATGGTAAAGAGGCAGATATGCAAATTACTGCAGCTGATGTAGATGTCGATATGATTCTTGATGAGAGAGCACGAGAGTTAGTAGGTGAGAACCATAGATGGTTTGATCTTACCAGAATGGGTAAACTTGTTGAAAGAGTTCGACTTTACAATAGTGATGGACAGGCTAATATTCAGGACTACCATGTTGTAAGACCTATACCACTAAGTCAAATTGATAGAACATCTGGAGGATATGCTCAGAATCCAGGATATGCTCAGTAATATTTGATTATTAAAATTAAAAAACCGCCTTTTGGCGGTTTTTTTTTTACTTCTGAAAACCTAATTTTTTAGTCATATGCTAACTTTAAATATTACTTTAATTAAAATAAAATCATGAAAAATTTAATGACTCTAATTATATTTTTTGTTGGGCTGAACCTTATTGGTCAAAAAATTCAACCCTCAGAGGTAAAACAGCTTATGAAAAAAGTTGCTGACTGGCAAATTGAAAATCACGATAATTTAAAATACAGAGCTCAAAACAAAAGGCTATCTAGAGGCAAGCATGATATGTTAGATTGGACTAATGGTGCTCTCTATATTGGGATGTCTAAATGGGCATCTATGACAGATAATGAGAAATATTATAAGTGGCTTAAGGAAATTGGTGAAGCTCACGATTATAAACTTCACATGAGAGATGGCTATTTCGCAAGAGTATTTCATGCTGATGATCATGCTGTTGGTCAAACCTACTTCCATCTTTACAGAAAATATAAAGATGAAAAAATGATTAAACCAACAATCAATCAATTTGATTTTATACTCTATCATCCATCTAAAACAAAAATGGATTGGAAATCTCCATTTCATCAAAACAGATGGAATTGGTGTGATGCTTTATTTATGTCACCACCACTTTGGGTTATGTTATATAATCATACGAAAAATACAAAATACATTGATTTTATGGTAAAAGAATGGAAGGCTTCAACAAACCATTTATTTGATAAGGAGGAAAATCTATATTATCGGGATGGGTCTTATTTTGATAAACTCGATAATGGTACAAAGATTTTTTGGGCAAGGGGAAATGGTTGGGCATTTGCTGGTTTAACAAATGTAATGGATGAACTTAATCCAAATCATAAAGATTATTCTTATTTTTTGAACTTGTATAAAAAAATAGCTAAAAAATTGTTAGAGATTCAAACACCTCAGGGTCATTGGGCTATGAGCCTATTGGGACAAAAATTCTATCCTACACCTGAAACAAGTGGTTCATCATTTTTTATCTTTGGACTTGCTTGGGGAATAAATAATGGAATTTTGGATAAATCAACTTACGGGTCAGCTGTTGAAAAAGGCTGGAAAGCTATGATAAGTCATGTAAACAGTGAGGGTATGCTTACTTATGTCCAACCTATTGGAGCAGAGCCAGGCGAAGCTTATCCAGACAAAACAGAGGTGTATGGTGTTGGCGCTTTTTTATGTGCTGGTTCTGAAATGTATAAATTATATGGTGGAAAGTAGATTAATTTTTAAAAACAAATTTATTACTCAAATGTTTAAAAAAATATTAATTGGTGCAATTGGAGTTTTTTGTTTTTCCTGTCAATTATTTGATCCCCCTCATGGGCCCTATTTCGCTAATGGGATTAAAAACGGCTGGGCCGACCAAAATTCTATTGTATTATGGACTCGATTGACTCAAAATAAATCCGCCAACTTCAAAGGACACCCATTTATTGAAATATCAATTGAGGAAATGAAATTTTTGTCTAAAAACCAAGATTTAAAAGGAATCTATAATACACAGATACCTGAAGGTTTAAATTTGAATGAAATGGAGGGTTCTTGTGCTGGAGCTAATGGAGAGGTACAACTTCATTATTTTATTGAAGGGTATCCAGATAAAAAAATTATTTCCAATTGGATACCTGTAAATCCCGATAAAGATTTTACCCAACAGTGGAAGCTTTCTAATTTAGAAGCAGGAAAGAGTTATAGGGTTAAAATTTACGCCCGACAACTAAATAATGAAAGGATTTCTGATAGTATTTTAGGTCAATTTAATCTACCACCAAATGAACATGAAACTCGCGACATAAAGTTTTGTGTCGTTTCTTGTCACGACTATAATCGACGTGACGACTATGAAAATGGTCATAAAATATATCCAAGTATGTCTAAATTAAGACCTGATTTTTATGTACATACTGGTGATATAGAGTATATGGACAAACCTCTCCCATACGCCATGACAGAGGAGTTGATGCGTTTTAAGTGGAATCGTATATTTGCTCTCCCTTTTCAACGTTCATTTTATAACAATCATACATCTTACTTTATGAAAGATGACCATGATATTGGATATAATGACAGTTATCCCGGTAAAGACTATGGGACTGTAACTTTTGAGAGAGGATTAGAGATATTTGACCTGGAACAATTTCCAACTTATTTTAAAAGATACAAAACCATACGTTGGGGGAAAAATCTTCAGGTTTGGATTATTGAGGGAAGAAATTACAGATCACCCAATATAATGGATGATGGACCAGATAAAACAATATGGGGAGCGGATCAAAAAAAATGGTTTTATGAAACTATTGAAAATTCAAGTGCTACATTTAAAGTGCTTATAACATCCTCACCTATATTAGGTCCAGATAAAGTTGATAAAAATGATAATCTCAGTAATATTAAATATGCTCATGAGCAAGGAGAGATATTAGATTTTATAAAGAATCAAAAAAATATTTATATAGTTAATGGGGATAGACATTGGCAATATGTAACTCACATTGATGGAACAAATTTATGGGAATTTGGCTGTGGTGCTGGAACTGATTCCCACTCATTAACTGGTGGGTGGAATAGAGGTGGTCCAATGCCTGAGCATAAATTTCTTAGACTTAAAGGTGGTTTTTTATCTGTAGATGTTACAAATATTGATAATAAACCTGAAATTAGATTCACTCACCATGATGTGGATGGAAAAAAAGTTAACGAGGTATTTTTTTAATTTTCGTTGTAATAGTTTCGTTCCTCCGAATGACTGTATTTGTAATTTTCTTTAGTAATAATTTCTAAAGGTGTATTGATTTCACTAGAGGGTATCTCTTTGTGAACTAAATATTCGGCTATCGTTTTGACAGACTTGTATCCTTGGTTAAAAGATTTTTGTGAAATCAAGAAAGTGATAATACCTAACTTCAAAGCGTTTACGTTTTGAGGGGTAGTGTCAAAACCTATAAATTTAAGGTTTGAAAGCATGGCTTTATCTATTGCTTTATAAATGTTTGAAGTTCTGCTCGAAGGAACCATAATAACTTTAATTTTTTGATTTTTACTTAAAAAATTATTAATTTTTTTCTCTATTACATTGAACCCATCTGATTGATCAAATTTTAGTTGATGAATAATAGCTTTGGGAATGTTTTTATTAAAGTAGTCGATAAACCCATTTACACGTTCATTAATGGCCTCATAATCGTGTAAGTTTTTTCGAGTAATAACTATCAAAAATTCATCTTCATTTTCGGAACACAAATGCGAAAGCTTTCCAGATAAAATACCTGCCTCAAATGATTTTTGACCAATATAACATAGGTTGTTAAAACCTTTAATATCAGCGTTCATGAAAATATAGGGTATTTTTTGTTGGTCCAGAAGATCAATAATCACATTACTTTCTTTGATGAATATTGGTACCATAATCACAGCATCGGGCTTGGATTTGATCATTTTTTGAAAAGCAGCCACATAACTTTTAGGATCAAATTGTTCGAAAAGAAATACCTTGTTTTCTATACCATTAGCTATCACTTCCTGACTTGCTTTCTGTATTCCAGAGTAGGGAGATTTCCAAAAAAGATTTTGTTCGTCATAATTTGGCATTAGGGTAGCCAGATTTTTATGTTTTTTCATAGCCAATGAACTGGCAATCAAGTTTACTTTAAATTTTTTCTTTTTTAGAATTTCCTTGATTTTAGCTTCAGTTTCTTGGGAAACCCCACCACGATTATGTAAAACTCTATCAACTGTCCCCGGAGAAACTTTAGCCTCCTTTGCAATATCTTTTATTGTCTTCAAAAGATTTTTTTTTAAATATACTATCTTATTATAATTACTTATTTAATTTCACAAAATTTTATCATTCCATCAAACAAATTAAATCAATAGGATTCTTTATATTTGTTGGGTTGTGTACGCACACGCTATTAAATCAATATGCCTATATCATTTAGATGGATTACCGTAGCTGCATTATCGGGCTTTTTGTTCGGTTTTGATACAGTGGTTATCTCTGGTGCCAATTTACCGATTAAAGAATTATGGCCTATGAATCCTTTTTTCCACGGGTTTTTTATTATGTCAATGGCGTTATGGGGAACAGTATTTGGGGCTTTGTTTGGTGCTTATCCTACCAATAATCTAGGGAGAAAAAAAACATTAACCTGGATTGGTATTCTTTTTCTTATTTCTGCTTTAGGTTCAGCATTATCCATTGACCCCTACACATTTTCCTTTTTTAGATTTATTGGTGGATTGGCCGTAGGCGTTTCCTCTATTGTTGCTCCCATATATATATCAGAAATTTCTTCACCAAAAAATCGAGGCTCTCTAGGTGCTTTGTATCAGTTTAGCCTTGTCTTTGGAATTATGATTGCCTTTTTATCAAATTACTTTTTCACTGGATTTAACGGAAGTCATGATTGGAGATGGATGTTGGGTATTGAGTCGGTACCCGCTTTATTTTACTTTATTCTAACGCTGAATATTCCCGATACCCCAAGGTGGCAAATTCTTTTTCAAAAAAATGATAACGAAGCCATAAAAACTTTAAAACAAATTTACGGGGAAAAACATGATCTTAAGAAGTTGATAGATAATATTAAATCCGCAGACTCGTCTGCCGAAAAACAAGGTTTTTTAATTAATAAAGCAAATAATAAAATAATCTTACTGGCTTTTTTGATCTCATTTTTCAATCAACTATCGGGAATCAATTTCATACTCTACTATGCACCTGAGATTCTTGAAATGGCTGGATTTGCTACTAAAGAATCTCTATATAATTCAGTATTTATTGGGATGACTAATATCATTTTTACATTTGCTGGATTAATGCTTATTGATCGACTGGGTAGAAGACAGTTGTTGATTATTGGCTCATTAGGTTATATAATCAGTTTGACTGGAATATCATTGGCTTTTTATCAGCAGATGAGCCCTCAGTGGATTGCTGTGTTTATTTTTGCATTTATTGCTGCTCACGCAATGGGTCAAGGTACAGTTATATGGGTTTTTATTTCTGAAATTTTTCCCAATAGAATCAGAGCGAAGGGACAATCTTTTGGTGCTGGAGTTCATTGGGTATTTGCAGCGTTGATTACCCTAGTCGGTCCTTCAATAATTGCTATGTTTCAGATAAATCCATGGCCAATATTTTCATTCTTTGCATTTATGATGGTCTTACAACTTATATTTTCTTTATTTGCAATGCCAGAAACCAAAGGGAAACCCCTTGAAGAAATAAACCAAGTCATTAACATTTAAATTTTCTCTATGAAAAGAAAAGATTTTATTAAAAATTCTAGTGGAATATTCTTTAGCTCCATGATTGCTCCTCATTTATTGGCCAATACCAATTTGAGTAATGTCATAAATCTTGGTGTGATTGGTACTGGCGATAGAGGTAAAGGAATTATCAAACTGCTTAATAAGCTTGATGGATTTAATGTAATCGCTGTTTGTGATATTTTATCGTTTCGTCTAAATGAGGCCTATGGTTTAATTGAGACCAATAAAAATGCGAAAGCCTTCAAAGATTACAGAAAACTATTGGATGATAAAAATATAGATGCCGTAGTGATCAGTACTCCGCTAAACTCTCATGACCAAATTTCGGTAGATGCTCTTGATGCAGATAAGCATGTTTATTGTGAAAAAACATTAGCCAAAGGGGTTGAAGCTACAGCAAGAATTGTAAAAAAATCTAAAACTTCCAAAAAGATATTCCAAACTGGACACCAGTACCACAGTTCAAGAATGTATACCAAATTGGCGGAGATGATCGAAGGGGGTAAGGTGGGAAAAATTAGCTCCATAGAGGCGCAATGGAACCGCAATGGAAATTGGAGACGACCCGTACCAGATCCATCTTTTGAGAGACAAATTAATTGGAGAATGTACAGAGAATATTCCTATGGACTTTTGGCTGAGTTAAGTTCTCATCAAATCGATTTTTCCAACTGGATTCTTAAAGCTACTCCAGAGAAGGCAATGGGAATGGGAGGAATTAATTATTGGAAAGACGGTAGAGAGACCTATGACAACACTAAAGTGATTTATAAATACCCAGAGGGAGTAAAAGCGACCTATACTTGTCTCACCTCCAATGCCAAGGATGATTACAAAATAATGGTAATGGGGGACAAAGGAACCTTGACCATTTTTTATGATAAAGCCTGGTTTTATCCAGAAGGATCATACAATCCTAACTATGGAGAAGTTGACGGTGTGTCGGGAGCTACAACCAATTGGACCCAGGGCAAAGGCACATCATTGGATATTCAACATATTGATCCTACTAAACAAGCTTTAATGGACTTCAAAGATGCTATTTTAAACAATATTGAACCACTATCCAATGTAATTACAGGAGCAAAAGCTGCTTACGCTGTAGATATGGGAATAAAAGCGATGGACACCGAAAAAACTATTTATTGGGATAATACCAACTTTTTACTTTAGAATTGCAATTATGGGTTTTATATTTAAATATTTATTTAAGTAAATCAAAACCTTATTAAATGTTTAATATTTATTAATCAATTAAATTAAAATCTAAGATTCATACACGAATATTTCAAACAAAAAATTTATAATAATTAAAATAAAATAATGATACCAAATTTTGATTTAAAAAATAAGGTAGCCGTCATTACTGGAGGTGGAGGAGCATTGGGAGGTTGCATTGCACAGAGTCTTTCCCTGTCTGGATTAAAGATTGCCATTCTCGATCTTACCTCAGAATCTGCAAATAACACTGTAGAAATGATTGAAGAACAAGGGGGTGATGCAATAGGTTTTGCTGCTAATGTTCTATCAGAGGATTCTATCGAAAATGTCAGTCAAGAAATAATAAAAAAATGGGGAAGGGTAGATATTTTACTAAATGCTGCTGGAGGTAATATGCCCGGCGCAACAATTGCAGTTGATCAGACCATTTTTGATTTGTCTATGGACGATTTTAAAAAAGTTACGGAGTTGAATCTTAATGGTTCTGTGATTCCTTCTTTGATTTTTGGAAAAATTATGGCCGATCAAAAAAGTGGATCTATTATCAATTATTCCTCCATGAGTGTTGACAGAGTAATTACAAGAGTAGTGGGATATTCTGCTTCTAAAGCAGGAATTGAGAATTTTACTCGATGGATGGCAGTGGAAATGGCCTTAAAGTATGGTAAAGGTATTCGAGTTAATGCGATTGCTCCAGGCTTTTTTGTAGGGAATCAAAACAAGAAATTACTATTGAACCCTGACGGATCCTATACCGAAAGAGGAGAAACTATCATCAGAAATACTCCCATGAAACGATTTGGAAAAGCAGAGGAGCTCAATGGAGCCATTCACTTTTTATGTAGTGATGCTGCCCAATTTATTACTGGAGTTGTAATCCCCATAGATGGGGGCTTTAGTGCCTTTAGTGGGGTTTAATATAATTTTATGAAAATGACACAAACATGGCGATGGTATGGACCGAATGATCCAGTTAGTTTGATGGATGTTAAACAAGCCGGTGCTACAGGTATTGTCAATGCATTACATCATATTCCTAATGGGGATATTTGGTCGGTTGAGGAGATACAAAAAAGAAATTACGAAATTGAGGCGTCTGGACTAAGTTGGGATGTGGTTGAATCTTTACCTGTTCACGAAAAAATTAAAACTAGAACAGCCAATTTTCAGCAAATTATTGAAAATTACAAAGTGAGTATGCAAAACCTAGCTTCTTGTGGAGTCAATGTAATATGTTATAACTTCATGCCCATTTTGGACTGGACCAGAACACGTCTGGATAAGCTTATGGAAGATGGTTCACTCGCTTTGGAATTTAATGCCTCAGAATTGAGGGTTTTTGATTTGCATATACTTCAACGTGAAGGAGCTGAGAACTACTATACTTTTGCTGAGATTGAAGAAGCAAAGAATCTATTTCAAAAAATTTCCTCTTCAGATATTCAAAGAATTTCTGACAATGTGCTCAAGGGTCTTCCCGGTTCCGAAGAGGGTTACTCTATGGAGGAGTTCAAAGCCATGTTAGATACTTACAAAAGTATAGATGGAGATCAATTGCGATCACATTTGGTACAATTTTTGGAAGAAATTATTCCTTTAGCAGAAAGTTTGGGTATTAGAATGTGTATTCACCCTGACGACCCTCCTTTTTCCCTTTTGGGATTACCAAGGGTGGTAAGTACAAAGGATGACTACCAATATATTTTTGATCAAGTTCCTTCATTATCAAACGGTATTACTTTCTGTACGGGATCTCTTGGCGTTAGGGCAGACAATGACCTTTCCGCTATATTTGATGCATTTGCAGATCGAGTTCATTTTTTACACCTCAGAAGCACCAAACGAGATGCGCAAGGAAATTTCTTTGAAGCTGATCACCTTATTGGTGATGTTGATATGTTTGAAATCATCACCAGAGTGATTAAGGAACAAAGAAGAAGGGTAATCGAAAAAAGAGAGGACGCCTCCATCCCCATGAGACCTGATCATGGACATCAAATGCTTGACGATCTTGTAAAACCTAAAATAAATCCTGGTTACTCCGCAATTGGAAGACTCAGGGGATTAGCAGAATTACGTGGATTGGAATGGGGAATAAATAAAATGATTTAAAATGGAATTTAAAATGACCGACTCCTTCATCAAGGAGAATTTTCTACTCCAAAATAAAACAGCTGAAAGATTATATTTTGATCATGCGAAGGGGATGCCCATCATTGATTATCATAACCACTTAGCTCCCGATGTGATTGCAGATAACGAACCTTTTTCGGGGATTAATGAAATTTGGTTGGATGGAGACCACTATAAATGGCGCGCAATGCGATCTCTGAGAATCCCTGAGAAATTTATTACTGGTAATGAGATAAGTAAAAAGGAAAAATTTGATCAATGGGCCTATACAGTTCCTTTTACGGTAGGAAATCCACTTTTCCATTGGACCCATTTGGAGTTGGACCGTTATTTTGGAATTAAAACACTTCTTCAGCCTTCGACTTCTGATGCTATATTTGAGGAAACCAACATGCAGTTATCTCAGCTTAAGCCAAAGCACTTGCTAAATAATATGAAAGTCGAAATGTTATGTACAACAGATGACCCCTTAGACGACCTTTCCCATCATCAAAAAATTGCATCTAGTGAGGAAAAATCTCCAGAGGTATTACCCGGTTTCAGACCTGACAATATTTTTGGAATTCAAGGAGATCGATATCTTGACTATTTATCAGCCCTTGGAGAGTTAGCGGATCAGGAGGTTAGAGATTTTGACAGTCTATTGGTGGTGTTAAAATCGAGAATTAACTATTTTCATGAGAATGGATGTAGGATATCAGATCATGGATTGGAATACACCTATGCCTCTGAATTTAGTAATGCTGATGCAGATACTGTACTAAAAAAACGCTTATCAGGCAGCTTACCCAGTGATAGGGAGGCAGGTCTTTTCAACTCATGTGTGCTTTATGAACTTTTTGTTATGTATCATGACTTTGGTTGGACCCAACAGTTGCACTTGGGTGCTCTAAGAGGAAATAATAAAAAACTAAAAAGACAATTAGGTGCAGATGTGGGGTGTGATTCTATAGGCGATTTTTCCCAAGCTAAAAATTTATCAAAATTATTGGGAATGTTGAACGACAATAACAAATTGACCAATACTATTATTTACAATCTCAACCCATCGATGAATGAGGTTTTTGCCACTATGTCTGGTAATTTTAATAATGATAAAGTTGAGATACAGTGGGGTACAGCTTGGTGGTTCCTTGATCAAAAAGATGGAATGGAATTACAAATGAAGACCTTATCCAATATGGGATTATTATCGAAATTTATTGGAATGTTGACGGATAGTAGAAGTTTTCTCTCTTTCCCGAGACACGAGTATTTCCGACGCATACTCTGTAATATGTTGGGAAAAGACATAGAGAATGGTTTATTGCCCAATGATTTGAACTTCTTTGGATCAATGGTTGAAAATATCTGTTATCATAACTTGAAAGAATTCATTAAATACAAAAAGTAATGACAAGGTTAAAAGTGTTTCTGCTTCTCGTTAGTTTATTCAATTTAATCTCTTGTGGCCAGTTAAATTCAACCAAAACGATTCGACTTGGCCATGGTTTGAGCACCAGTCATTCTGTTCACAAGGGGATGCTCTTTTTTGGAGAAAGGCTGGAAGAAATTTCAGGAGGTAGGTTTAAAGTGCAGATATACCCAAGTCAGCAATTAGGAACAGAACGTCAGTGTTTGGAATTACTTCAAATTGGTAGCTTAGACATGACTAAAGTTTCGGCAGGTGTATTGGAAAATTTTTCCCCCAGTATTAAAGTTTTTGGGATTCCCTATATGTTTAAAGATAAGGAACATACTTTTAGAGTATTGGATGGTCCTATCGGAGACGAATTACTAGCAGGTACTGAAAAATATTGGCTCAAAGGATTAGGTTATTATGATTCTGGCAGCCGAAGTTTTTACACCATTAATAAACCCATTGAAAAACCCAATGATTTAGAAGGACTAAAAATCAGGGTAATGGAAAGCCAAACTGCAATTGACATGGTGAAATCATTTGGTGGATCTCCCACACCTATCTCCTGGGGAGAGCTATACACGGCCCTTCAACAAGGGGTGGTCGACGGAGCTGAGAATAATCCTCCCAGTTTTTATTTGTCCAGACATTACGAAGTATGTAAATATTATATTATTGACGAGCATACTGTCCTTCCAGATGTAGTCTTGATGAGTACACATTTGTGGAATAGCCTAAATGAACAAGAACAAGTATGGGTTCAAAAGGCAATGGATTTATCTGTCATCGAACAGAGACGTTTGTGGTTGGAATCAGAGATGGAATCTCTCGAGGCAGTTAAAGCAGCGGGAGTAGAAGTGAGTTATCCTGATAAATCAAAATTTTCTGATATGTCTCGATCAGTTGCCGATCAATACGCCCAAGATCCATTGATCAAGTCATTTATTGATAAAATAAAAAACACCCAATAAAATGAAAATTAGAGCGCAGATAGATTCATTTTTAGAGAAAATACTTGTATTAATTATGTCGCTTATGGTTATCAATGTATTGTGGCAAGTATTTTCCAGATATATTTTGGCTAATCCAAGTTCTTTCACCGATGAGTTGGCGCGCTATCTAATGATTTGGGTTGGAGTATTGGGGGCGACTTATGTAGCTGGAAAAGGAAACCATGTAGCCATTACCTATTTTTCCGAAAAATTCAGCCCATTAAATTTCAAAAGAATTCAAGTATTTATTAATTTAACTATTCTTGTTTTTGCCATTTTAGGAATGTTTTTTGGTGGTGCAAGATTGGTTTACATTACTTTATTTTTAGAACAGCTTTCTCCAGCCTTGAAAATTCCGTTGGGTTTAGTTTATTCAGTAATTCCTATCAGCGGACTACTAATCATATTTTACAAAATCTTGGATCTTAAAAATCAAAAAAGATGATAGAATTTTTACCTGTAATCATATTGGTGTTTAGTTTTTTATTACTGCTATTCCTTGGTGTACCAGTAGCTTGGTGTATTGCCATGTCATCGATGCTTACGCTTATGTCGGCGATGCCTTTCTCTGCTGCCACTACTACTGTTTCACAAAGGATCGCTACAGGACTGGATAGTTTTGCTCTTCTGGCCATTCCTTTTTTCATTCTTTCGGGACAAATCATGAGTAAAGGAGGCATTGCTAATCGATTGATCTCCTTTGCCAAAACATTGGTAGGGTTTTTACCGGGTGGATTGGCATTGATTAACATTGTCTCTGCCATGATGATGGGAGCTATTGCTGGCTCAGCTATGGCTTCAGCCTCTGCTATGGGGACAATTCTAGGTCCAGAAATGGAGAAAGAAGGCTATTCCAAAGAGTTTGGAGCTGCAGTGAACATCACCTCATCTACTACTGGACTTGTAATACCTCCTAGTAACACATTGATTGTCTATTCCCTAGCAAGTGGTGGCGTATCTATTGCCGCATTATTTTTGGCGGGATATATACCAGGAATCCTTACTGGGCTCTTTATGATGATTGTTGCCATGGTTTGGGCAAAAAAGAACAACTACCCAATAGGGAAAAAGTCTTCACTGAAAGAAGTATTTGTAAAATTCGTAGATGCTTTACCCAGCTTATTGCTCTTAGTGATCGTTATCGGAGGCATCATAGGGGGTATATTTACCGCTACCGAAGCCTCTGCTGTAGCTGTTCTTTATACCATTCTACTTTCTTTTTACTATAAAGAATTATCATTTAAGGACCTGCCTAAGGTGATATTGCAATCCTCTGAAACTACAGCCATAGTTATGCTCTTGATCGGGGCTTCAATGTGTATGTCTTGGGTATTATCCTATGAGAATATCCCACAAGATATTAGCGATGCCCTATTGTCTGTCAGTGATAACAAGATCATTATTCTATTGATGATTAATGTAATCCTATTGGCTGTAGGTATATTTATGGACGCTACACCGGCAGTGCTTATTTTCACCCCTATTTTTCTTCCCATTGTTACTTCTTTGGGTATGGATCCTACCCATTTCGGAATTATTCTCATGCTCAATCTTTGTATTGGGCTTTGTACCCCTCCAGTAGGGTCGGTGTTATTCGTTGGAGTAGGTATTGCAAAAACAACCATTTCAAAAGTTATAAAACCCCTGATACCTCTGTTCCTGGTTATGATTTTATCCTTGTTTCTAGTAACCTACATTCCACAGTTGAGTTTGTGGTTACCTAAATTATTTGGAGTCTAAATTTTAAAAACGAAAATTAAAAATAATTTTATGTTATCAATCAAATCCATGTTTCTGCTAGGTGGGATTACGCTTTTAGTATCTTGTACCTCAGGCCCTTTAACAATTAACCTTACTAATACTTTGGATGTTTCGCGGCAAAACGAAACAGTTGAGATTGATATTTATGATTTGCCTCAGAACATGGTATCTATGATTGAAAGAGTAGGTGTATATGATCCATCCGAGGGTCTTTTTTTGACGACTCAGCTGATAGATTTAGATAAGGATGGACAGATGGATCAACTCATTTTTCAACCTGAGTTGGCTGCGAAATCCTCGAAAATTTATCATATAATAGAACATTTAGAAAAGGAAACAGATGTCAAATATTGTTATTCCCGATTTGTTCCGTCTCGAATTGACGATTATACTTGGGAAAACAATAGGGTAGCTTTCAGAACCTATGGTCCTGCTGCACAAGACCTGATAGAGAATGGACAAAAAGGAGGAATTATTTCTAGTGGTATTGATTGTTGGTTGAAAAGAGTAGATTATCCAGTTATTGACAAGTGGTATAAAGCCAGTGAGGAGGAGGGTATAAGCTATCATGAAGATCATGGAGAAGGATTGGACAATTACCATGTTGGGATCAGTAGGGGAGCGGGTGGATTGTCCATAAAAGGAGCAGATGATCAATATTTTGTATCCAAGAACTTCACAGCCTATAATACCATCTCCAATGGCCCTTTAAGAACTATTTTTCAATTGGATTATGCTGATTGGGACGGGCCCGATGGAAAAATTAAAGAGCAAAAAACGATTAGCTTGGATTATGGAAATAACCTGATGA
>CAJWQD010000037.1 GCA_913045135.1 uncultured Flammeovirgaceae bacterium
ACTCAAAAAAAGAAAAGAGAAGGCCTAAATCTTATCTAAGCTTAGTTAATGGTACCCTGCTTAGTATTAAGAACCACATCAAAAAATTGAAAATAAAATCTCCTTCAATCACTTCTACTTTACGATAAAAGACTCAAAATAAAATGTTAATTTTGCAGCAGATCTTAATAAGAATGATATCAATCACTAGGTACCAAGACATTAGCGCTGGACATCGTGTTGTAGGACATGAAAATAAATGTAGTCAGCTTCATGGCCACAACTTTAGAGTTCATTTTACAGTTACTGCTAAAAAACTAGATGACATCGGCCGGATCATTGATTTTAGTGTTATCAAAGCGCAATTATGTCATTGGCTTGAAACTAATTGGGATCACCGTTTTCTAATGTATGAAGCAGATGAACTACGTATTCCATTACAAAAAATAATTTCAGAGGACATTGTCAGCTGTCCGTTCAATCCAACAACTGAAAATATGGCCCGATATTTATGTGAAGTAATTGGTCCCCAACAACTTAAGGGAACTGGCTGTCAACTGATCAAATGTACTATTGAAGAAACTCGAAAATGTTCAGCGACTTACGAAATTTCATAAATAAATACAATTTAATTAAAGGCTTCAAGACCTCTGCCTAAAATCTTAACGAGAGCTCATCACTGCTTTTATTCGCAAAACATGTAAATAAAAATAAGGATTTAGTGTCGAAGAAGAAAATATCTTTTAAATTTATTTTCTTCATATTAAATGAAAACCATGACAAATCTTTCAAGGCGAAGTTGGCTCAAAGGGGTAGGGTTGATGAGTTCAATCTCGGTAATTGGCGGCATCACACCAATCCATCAACTGAGCGCCGAGGAAATTAAAAAATTCAGACCAAGGCCGCTAACTGGAAAAATAAAGCTCAGCTCTAATGAAAACCCTTTCGGACCCTCCGAAAAAGTGCGAAAAGCCATGATTTCAAATTTTGATGAAGCCTGCCGGTATCCTTTCAGTTACAGTGAGGAACTCCTAGAAAAAATCGCATTAAAAGAGGGGGTATCTAAAAATCATATTGTATTGACGGGTGGATCTACAGAAGGCTTGAAAGCAGTTGGACTGACCTACAGTATGAATGGAGGTGAAATAATCGCTGCAAAGCCTACTTTTCTTGCCATGATGACCTATGCAGCACAATGGGGTGGATCCGTCAATTGGGTCCCAGTAGACAAAAATATGATTCATGATTTAGATGAGATGGAAAAAAGAATCTCGAGTAAAACAAAACTGATCTTCTTATGTAATCCAAATAATCCCACCTCTACCTTGTTACCCGCTGATCGATTATTTGATTTTTGTAATACCGTATCTGATAAAGTTACCCTCTTTAGTGATGAAGCTTATTACGATTTTATTGTAGAAAAAAACTACCCCTCGATGGTATCCTTAGTAAAAAAAGGTAAAAATATCATTGTTTCAAAAACATTTTCAAAAGTTTATGGATTGGCTGGACTTCGCATCGGCTACATGATTGCCAACCCTGAAGTTGCCATGGGTCTAAAAAAAAACATCATGGCCTTTACCAATGTCCTGGCGATCGAAGCAGCAAAAAATGCACTCGATGATCAAGAGTTTTACAACTTTAGTTTGAATAAAACAGTCGAAGCTAAAAAAATAATTTTAGAAGGACTAGATCACCTCAATTTAGAATATGCCCCTTCCAATACCAATTTTGTTTTTTTTAAGTCGGGTATAAATATTATAAAACTACAAAAAAAAATGCTTGAAAAAGGGATAATAGTAGGAAGACCCTTTCCTCCTTTTAATGACTGGTGTCGTATTAGCACAGGAACTCCTGACGAAGTCATCCAGTTTAATTATGCCCTAAAAAAGGTTTTATCTTAATTAATTACTTCTGGCTGCCATCCTGGACCTCTGACAAATCTGCCTGGTGTTGCTCCGGTATGTTCACCGTTTTCAATTACTTGAATCCCGTTGACCCAAACTTGACGAATACCCAAAGCATATTGATGGGGGTCTTCAAATGTAGCTTGATCTCTTACTTCTACTGGATCAAAGACAACAAGATCTGCAAAGTTTCCAACTTGAAGCGCTCCTCTTTTTTGAATTTTTAAATTTGCTGCAGGGAAGAAAGTTAATCTTCTAATGCCTTCTGACAAAGTAATTACTTTTTCATCACGGGCATATTTTCCTAAAACCCGGATAAAAGAGCCATAAGCTCGAGGATGAGTACTTTGCTTCAAAAAGATTCCTTCATTGGTGTAAGAGCCCGCATCCGAGCAAAAACTCACCCAAGGTTTAGCTATTTTTTTAGCTATATTCTCGTCAGACATAGAAAAATATACGACCTGTACTCGACTGTTATCATGAACAATCAAATCTATCATAGCCTGTTCTGGAGTTTTATTTAAAATTTTGGCAACTTCATCCAATCGCTTACCTATAAACTCTCGTAAATCAGGGTTCTTAAAGCCGACAAATAAAATTTTGTCTGGGTCGTGCTCAAACTTAATATCTTTTAAAATCCTTCTTCGTAATGATTCATCGGCCAATCTTTCAATGGTTTTTGGTATCCCGCCTTCTCTCACCCATTCTGGCAATTGAACATGTAATCCCGTAGAGGAAGCAGGGTAAGTGTAAATATCTGCGGTAATCTTCAATCCCTCTGCTTGGGCAGACTCTATCAAGTCAAAGGCGGTTTCTAATTTAGACCAATTGGCCCTACCAGACGCCTTCAGATGATAGATCTCAGCAGCAATATCCGCTTCCTTAGCTATTGTAATAAGTTCTTCAATGGATTCTAATAAATATAACCCTTCATCCCGGATATGGGAAATGTACATTCCTCCATGTTTAGCGACTATTTTGGAGAGTGCAATCAGTTCTGCGGTATTGGCATAACGACTGGGGGTATAAAGTAGCGAAGAGGAGATACCCATCGCTCCCATAGTCATCTCTTTATCCAATAAGTACGCCATTTCTTCCATTTCTTCAGATGTCGCAATTCTTTGATCATAACCCATGACGTATCTTCGTAAAGTTCCATTTCCAACAAAAGAAGCCAAGTTGGTCGCAACTCCTCTAGCTTCCATATACTCCATATAACCTCCCAACGTTTTCCACTCAACATCATACTTGATATTCCCTTGAGCCGCTTCCTCCTCTCTTATCATTCGATCACTCCAAGGTCCCATGCTGGAACCTTCACCCAAAACTTCAAGAGTTACTCCCTGCCTGAGATCACTCTGAGACCTTCCATCCTCAATCAAGGTCTCATTGGCCCAGCTCAACATATTGATAAACCCAGGTGCCAAACACAAATCTTTTGCATCAAACTCAACATTCCCTCGATCTCTTGATAAATCACCCAAGGCAGCTATCGTATCAGAAGAAACTGCCAAATCTCCCACATAAGGAGTATTTCCAAATCCATCATAGACCATAGCATTTCTTATAATTAAATCAAATTGCCGAGATTTGGGCTGAC
Organism: uncultured Flammeovirgaceae bacterium; assembly: GCA_913045135.1. Taxonomy (GTDB): domain Bacteria; phylum Bacteroidota; class Bacteroidia; order Cytophagales; family Cyclobacteriaceae; genus UBA4465. The sequence continues at coordinate 3,487 of CAJWQD010000037.1, forward strand.
AACTCAAAATAATAACTATCACAAAAGTCAAATACAACACCTTCATATATTTCAATTTAACTTAAAAGTAATAAAATGAATATTCACTATAAATATATCTTATTTAAACCTTACGAGAATTTGGCAATATTGAAAACTTCATATCATTACTGTCTTCAACCATTTGTGTGGACTTGACAAATGCGCTGCAATCAGATGAAGTAAATTAAGTATTTTAAAAATTACTCAATATGAAACCACATCGATTTAACCTAGGACTAATTATTATCACTATAGCCCTAATAACTGAACTAAAAGCACAGAAAAAAATACTGGATCACACCGCTTATGAAACTTGGCAGTTTATTAAAAATTATTCAATCAGTAATGACGGGAAATGGATTACTTATGCACTTGAAAAAAATAGCATCTCTGATCCTATCATCAAACTATCAAACTTTGAGGGTACCGAAGTTCTTACCTATAATAGGGGCAAGAACCCTAAATTCAGTTTCAATAGCAACCATTTTTTTTTCAATATACAACCCACAATTCATGATGTCAATCAACTCAAACGTATTAGAACCAAGGAAGAAGATTTTCCCTTAGATTCACTCGGTATTTATGAAATACATACTAAGAAATTCTCCAAAATATCGCATCTACACTCTTATGAAATTCCAGAGAAATGGTCTGATTGGCTAATATATCAGCATAATATGCCACAAGATACTTCACTGAAAAAATTGAAAAAACCAAGTAAGGAGACTGGTTATGAACTTATCATCCAAAATCTTAGAGTTGACAACCAATTTAAATACCCTTTCGTGAAAGAGTACAACTTATCTCAAAGAAATGGGAAAATTGCCTTTACCTCCTCTGGAGATGATGCTGATTTTCAACCTGGCGTATATGTTTTTGACACCCAAAAACAATCTCTTCTATCTATATATTTATCAAAAGGAATTATCAAATCATTGAAATGGGATGAGGCGGGGCAGTATTTAAGCTTCATTTCCGATCTTGATACTACCAAAACATTAAATAGAAATTTTAACCTTCACTTGTGGTCCACAGGCAGCGATAGGGCTGAGACTATTCTTACCGCTAATGATGAATACCTTGAAAAAACCTATCTAGTCAGTGAGCATACCCCACTTGAATTTTCAAAAAACGGATCTTTACTCTATTTTGGAAAATCATTGCCTATTTTGGAAGCAGACACTTCCCTACTTGAGCATGAAATTGTAAAAGTTGAGGTTTGGACCTACAGGGATAATAGACTTTATACACAACAAGAAATCGAAAAGGAAAAAGATCAAAAGACCTCGTTTTTAAGTGTTTATGATTTGAATTCCAAACGATTCATGACTTTGGGTACTGAAGAGATTCCCCATATTTATAAAAGTAAAGAAGGAAATGGTATCCATCTTATCGGCTACAATGAAAAACCTTATCTCAAATCAATTTCTTGGGAAGGGTCTCCAAGTCCTGTAGATATTTATGCGCTCAAAATGACTACAGGAACTTCAGAAAAAATTGCTGAAAAAATTCACGGCAGACCTAAAATGTCACCGTTGGGTAATTATGCCTATTGGTATGATCAAATGGATTCTGCATGGTTTACTTATTCATTTTTAAAAGATCAAATCAATAAAATCACAGATAATTCGGTAACTAACTTTTTTGATGAGGAGCATGATACGCCAAACCTACCTCGTGCCTACGGTCTAATGAGTTGGAGTCAAAATGATAAAAAAATGTTAATTTATGATCAATATGATATCTGGGAAGTAGATCCTGAAGGCGTACTCGAATCAATCCGTATTACGCCTAAGGGTCGTGAAAATCAAGAAAAATACAGATACTTAAAATTAAAAAAAGAGGAACGATTCATTGAAAAAAATCAAATATTATTCCTTCATGCCTTCAATAAATTAGATAAAACAGAAGGAATCTATTCCTTAAAATACAGCTCCGGGGCACGACCAAACATATTAACTTCGGGTCCCTATAAATATCGCGGTATAAGGCAAGCCCAGGAAGGTAAAGAGCTGATCTTTACCCAAGAAAACTTTAATACCTTCCCAGACATTAAAAGTACACATTCCTTTAAAAAAGTGAACTCTATCAGTGATGCCAATCCTCAAAAGAATACCTATAATTGGGGAACGGCTGCGCTCTACCACTGGACTTCTTTGGATGGTCAACCACTTGAAGGATTACTCATCAAACCCGAGAACTTCGATTCATCCAAAAAATATCCCATGATAGTCAATTTTTATGAACAAAGTTCAAACAACTTGCATAGACACCATGCTCCCAATCCAGGCAGATCCACAATTAATTATAGCTTTTATGCCTCCAGGGGTTATATCATCTTTAATCCAAACATTCATTATCGGACAGGATACCCAGGTGAAAGTGCCTATAACAGTGTAATCCCAGGAGTTACTGCTCTCATTGATGAAGGATTTGTAGACTCAGATCATATTGGGATACAAGGTCATAGTTGGGGAGGATACCAAATTGCTAATATAGTTACAAAAACGGATATATTTAGATGTGCAGAAGCCGGTGCACCAGTACCCAATATGATCAGTGCCTATGGAGGCATTAGGTGGTGGACAGGCTTAAGCAGGATGTTTCAATATGAACGGACCCAAAGCCGTATCGGTGGATCTTTATGGGAATATCCATTGAGATATATTGAAAATTCTCCCATATTTTTCGTTGATAAAATAAATACCCCTATCTTAATTTTGCATAATGATGCCGATGGTCATGTTCCTTGGTACCAGGGGATTGAATTTTTTGTCGCTTTGAGAAGACTCAATAAACCCTCGTGGCTTTTAAATTATCAAGGGGAGCCTCATTGGCCACTTAAACTACAAAACAGAATAGACTTCAATATTAGAATGGCACAATATTTCGATTATTATCTTAAAGATGCTCCTATGCCTAACTGGATGCTCAAAGGAATCCCTGCCACTGAGCTGGGTATACGTAGCAATTTAGAATTAATAGATCAAGATATACGATGAACAAATCCGCATTGCCTTTGAAATTACTCAAAGAATATTTTGGGTACGATACCTTCAGAGGACATCAAGAGGACATCATTAAACATACCCTTGATGGTCATGATAGTTTAGTAATTATACCGACAGGTGCGGGCAAATCGATCTGCTATCAACTGCCCGCTCTAATGATTAAAGGAACTGTGATGGTCATCTCACCTCTCATTGCCCTGATGCATGATCAAGCTTGACAACTGTAGGTATCCGTGCTGCTGCCTTGTACAGCAATCAAAAAGACACCATCACCAAAGAAATTTTGAACGATTTGAAAAATGAAAACTAAAACTGCTGTATGTATCTCCTGAAAAAGCGGTAAGTAATTATTTTCAAGAACAAATAGATATAAGAAAGATCTCTTTGATTGCCATTGATGAGGCCCATTGAGTTTCGGTTTGGGGCAATGATTTTAGGCCCGAATACATGGACCTTATTCATCTTATTAATAAAAGTAACGTACCTCATCTTGCCTAACCGCAACAGCAGATAAGGCTACCAGACAAGATATTACTCAAAAACTGGGTCTTAAATTTGCAAAGACTTTTTTATCAAGTTTTGAAAGAATCAATATCAATGTGCAGCCAGGACAAAACAAAATCGAAACTATAATCGATTACGTAGAGGCATATTCGAAAGCCTCCGGAATTATCTATTGTCTCAGTAAAAAATCTACAGAAAAAATAGCAAAAATATTACAAGAGAAAGGTATTAAAAGTCACTTTTACCATGCAGGTATGTCAAACGCAAGTCGTCAAAAAATGCAAAAAAATTTTCAATCTGACGAAGTAATGGTCATCTGTGCCACTATAGCTTTTGGAATGGGAATCAATAAATCTAATATTCGTTATGTTATCCACTATAACCTCCCCAAAAATATCGAGAGTTACTATCAAGAAATTGGCCGTGCAGGTAGAGATGGAAATCCAGCAAGTGCCTTACTTTTTTTTAGCTTAAGAGATGCTAAGATACTCAGACAATTTATTGATCAAAGTACCGCTCATGATGACTTTAAAATGATTCAAAGAACCAAACTTAATAGAATGATTGAATTTGGTCAGGCTAGCAGTTGCAGGACTAATTTTATATTAAGCTATTTTGGTGAATATCGAAGAAATTCTTGTGGACATTGTGATAATTGCCTGCATCCACCTAAGTTTTTCGATGGCACAATCATCGCCCAAAAAGCTTTATCCACAGCAAAAAGGCTTGATGAAGAAGTCACTATTAATACATTAGTTGATGTATTAATAGGATCCCAATCATCAGAAATACGCCATAATGGCTACGATCAAATCAAAACCTTTGGAAGCATAAGAGATCACAAAAGAGAAGACCTACTTCAATATATGAATCAGCTAATCAATCAGGGTTATTTTGAAATAGACTTTAGCAATTATAATAAGCTCATCATTACCCCACTTGGTGCTGATGTACTATATAAAGATACCGAGGTGTCCTTAACTGATATTATTAATCGCGAAGGCAAAATACCGGTTGTAAATAAAAAAGAGCACTATGAGATTGATCTTTTTGAGAAATTAAAAGCGCTTCGACTCAAATTATCTAAAGAGGCTAATCTACCTGCTTATGCCATTTTCAATGATAATACTTTAAAAGAAATGAGTTGTGTAAAACCTCTCTTCGAAAATGACTTACTAGACATTTCAGGAGTAGGAAAACATAAAATAACCCATTACGGATCCCATTTCATTGAAGCCATTAGGCTATTTAATCAAAAAAAAACTGTTCCACTTTCTGCTAGGGGAGAAACTTATATAAAAACTCTCAAAATGCTCCAAGGTCATCATTCAGTAGCCAAAATCGCAATCAAGCGGTCTTTAAGTGAAAACACTATTTATGATCATATCAATCATTTATATGTAAACCATGAGCCGATAAATATAAGTCAATTTGTATCTTCAGCAGAAATTAATAAAATTACCAGCATGTGGTACAAATTAAAGAAAACTGAAAAGATTAAAGTTCTATTTGAGGCCCTAGATGAAAAGATTAACTATGGGAAAATAAAACTAGCCTTATCATTTATCAAAAGGAGCTAACAACTATGACCCTTTTAGCTAAAACGGCAGTCCCAAACTACTTAACAAATCTCTAAAATTTGATTTGATTAAGACAAGAATCAATTTTTTATTGAGTTTACAAAAGTTCCAACATTCAAAAATATCAAAACACCTATTATTAAAGTTCGTTAATTATCTTTACCAATAAATAAGTCGTTTTTATTATGAAAAAGTTAGCAATTCTCTTATCTGTCTGTCTTGTTATTTTAAATACGGGACAAGCACAAGAAAATGCAGGAGTATCCAATGAGGATACTATGACTGTTGTCGAACACCTCGATGAACTAACATTACTTTGGGATGAAAAATCTATAGAATTAAAAACTTACCAAGGCTTAAGAAAGTTCTGTCGATCCTCAGCTTACCGACATTCGATCACAGAAATGCTCGTAAGTATGCACCATTATGATTCACTCCTTTATGATATGGCCATTGAAGCATCAAAACAAAAGCATGCGCATATGAAACATCTCATTCATGAACTTGAATCGTTTGAAAAACATTATGGAGTAAAACAATTCCTAAATCATTTAAAAGAAGAATGCACCGCTCAATCTGATTTAGAAAGACATAAAAAAGATTATAAAAAAGATAATGGCGATGAATCCTATGACAGTAAAGTCTATGTAGTAGAATTAGAACTTAAAAAATACGTCAAACATTTAACCCACCGAATCGATCGATTAGATAAGCACGTGCATCATTTAATGAAAGAATAAATTTTACGCAACCTTACTAAAGTTTACATTGGCACCGATTTGATTTTTTTGGACCCACCTAATCCAGGCTGATCCCCAAAAAAAACTCATAATGAAGTGCTAACATGAATTAAAAATCATGAAGATTTTGTCAACATATGCCTAAGTCAGTTCCTTTGATAACTTTTGATCTATTTAGCTAACCAAAGACAACCCTAATTCCAAATTAAACATCATTGCAAGAATTTTTAGGACTTTTAATTCAGTATTTAGTCAAACTAAGAACATAGCATAAAGAAGCTCCTACTCACTGTTGAAAGGCTAATGGTGGATTATGATGAATCTTCTTGGCTTCCAAAGATATTTGTCGTGAAACAACTGTATGAAATAGACGCCTGCTGGTAAATGACTCACATCGATTACAAGTTCTTCATCGTTTTTCCTAATCCAACCTGTCAAACGTTTAATGCCATTCTGGTCATATACAATCCAATCAGTCTCACTACGTAGCGGCATATCAAATAGCAATCTAAATATATGATCTGCCGGATTAGGAAATAAACTAAACTCTGTCCCAAGAACCATATCATCCTCTATACTAAGTATATTACTTAGATTTTCCAAATCCTTGAAGGCTGCTTGATAAATGTCCTTGGTCACCTCATTTTGAATCATTACAATTACCCTAAGCTGAGTAGAATCATGGTACCCTACCGGTGTCCACTGCACGGACTCGGTAAATTTATCATTAACTTTAAATGATTGATTTTTAACAATTCCCGAAGCATTTGGTAGAATTCGCACTAGAACGTTTCGAATAGTATCTTTAGTTGAATAGACTCCAAAGTCGAATTCGGGAACAAAAAGCTTTTCAACTATAAAAAATCTGATTGAAAGCTCCGTCTCTGGATCTGGTAAATCAATTAAAGAAGTGAATTCAGCTGTTAAAGATAACGAAGAATTCCCCTCAACTGAGCTCTCAGACAACTCTATCTTGAAATCTGGCTTATTTAATTCTTTTTGATCTAACTGACTTTTATCCCATCCCAAAATATCCATATCAGAGGAGTTATTAATAACCTCTCCGTTTAGTATACTGCTGGGTATTTCATTAATACTGTAATAGGATCTTCTAGCATCTGGATCAATTTTATTTCTTGAATAAAGTATATCCTCATCTAGATCATTACCATCATTATAAATATTAGTTATATAGTTTATCCAGAGACTACCTTTACCCATTTGACCTATACGATTATATACTTCCGCATTAACAATCTTACTCTTTTCTTGAACCATAGAACCAAAAGTTTCGACCAAAACAATACGCTTCCTATCGTAAATACTAAAATTATCAAAGGCAAAACCCTCAAGGTCCTGACCATTTTGATTTACTTTTTGCCCAGTCATTGAACCTAATGCAAATCTAAACCTTATTTCAGACCAGTTTTCTTTTGGTATGATATAATTACCTTCATCATCCATGATATCTATTTTATGCACAGCTAACTTCCAAACTCCCTCGGTACTCGTATTCCAACCATAAAATCCAGGATTATAGGCTGTTTTTTGAGCTTCATCCCAATTACCAGGATTACCTGGAATACCCTCGAAAGTATACCAATTAAGACCTGAAGTCAAAGTACTATAATTTTCATCCTGATTTTCAATAAGAAATTGATAAAATCCTAAGGGAGACCAACTAGCCCCATCATCAGTAGAATATTGTAAAACCACACCATCCGTGACCAGTAAATCAGAACTATAATTGAAACTAAGGGTAGGCCTTTCTAAAAGTGAAACATCATAACTAGGAGAATATACCCAAGAATGCTCAGCTATAGAACCCTCTGTACCTCCTCCGGCGTAACTACCTGAGGGATTGGTAACCCATGAAAATCCTGAAACCTCAGCCGGTAAATCAGAAACTGTGGGATCCAAATTTATAGTGGCTCCAATAGGAGTTGCTTTTTGCCAAGTTGAAAACCTCAACGAAGCTTCAGTTAATGCAATTTTATCATTTTCGATATCATAGTCAATACCATCATAAAAGCCATCTACACTGATCGAATCTGTATGCCATGAATCAGGCCCGTCATCAAAAGTATGGGTTTTGCTACCGACCACCTGGATCTTATCCAAAATATTAAATTCTCTAACCAAGCTATCGTAACAATTAGCAGTTGAAATAAGACGCAGCTTTGCTCGGTAAATTCCTCCTTGATCAAATACTACATTAACAGAATCCAAGATAGCTGAATCAATACCTACTCTAAATTCTTCATAAAACTCAGTCCCATCTTCTCTTTCTATCGAAAAATTAAATTCTTGAAGTTCTTGCCAAGCAAAGTCATACAGCTCTAATTTTCTTTCCCTAAACTCAAACAAAGTATTGTTCCCTTCGGTAATATTTTTCCATCTAAATTCTGGATCAGGGATGATTCCAATTGATTTTGCTTCAGTTTGTTGCCAAGCACATCCAGTAATATTGGAAGTTGCCTTAACGGTAATCAGAACACCATCAGATCCTAAATTGTAATCATCAGAGGCAACTGAAACAATATTTTTATTTTGATCAGGTACAATATCGTTTTTAATAGTCCATTGAAAAGTAGTTAAGCTATCAAACATGTTGGCAAGAGTAACGTTAACCTCTAAAGAATCGGATACGCAAGCCTTATTGGTAAGTACAAAACCTTCTCCTTCTCCAGTCGTCTGAAATTGGGGCTTAGGATTAACCACAATATCGTGCTCTACAATATTGACACAACCAAAATCATCGGTATGTTCAAAAATCACGATGTAAGTACTTGAAGAATCATAATCTTGTAAGTCATTGTCAGTTAAACTTAAACTTTTACGTGCATCTTTTGGTGTAAATTGAGCTGAAGCTTCAGAATCATCGCTAAGTCCTGCGAATAATGGAAGCCTATTATTATCATAAATTTCAAAATTTGATTCAAGACCACCTCCACCAATACCTGCACCTGTTTCTGAATTAATTCCAAGTAATTCAAAACTTCTTTCTTCAAAAACATCAATATCCTCGTTCAAACATGTATTAAATTTAGTATTTATAATTTTATTATCAATCTTAAAATCAATGGGAGGAGCAGGGTTAATTATAATATTTGTAACTGAATCTACATTAATACATCCTTTTATATCCGTAAACTTAAAATAAATATTACGCTTTGTTGGTTTTCCACCCACTAGCGATCGATCTGATACTTCTAAAGGCTCGATTAAATCATCATCAATTAAATGTAAAGAATCTAATTTCAACTTTGCATAGCTATTTCCTACTTCTAATCCACTTCCTAGTTGATTAAAGTCATTAAAAACTGAATATTGACCTACCCCATCAATACCTGGAGATCCACCACTAAAAATAATTTCACTTTCTGTGACACAGTATGTATCATTATCATTAATATTATCGAATACTACGCTTGGTAATCCATTGATTCTTAATATAACATCAGTAAAATTACTACCGCATCCATCAAAATTTTCAGCATCATTAATATCTGCGGTAACCGTGACTCTGAATTTAAAATCATTTGATAAATCTGTTTGAAGTGAAGATAAGTTGAGATAATTTCTCACATTAAACCTCTCACTAGAATTGGTATTTAAAGGCCTATTATCTTGATCATACCAAATCCACGCCAAGCTTCCGATAGATTGTGAACTAGATGCAGAGTTATCAATCACAAAATCCGGAATATCCTCCCCTTCACAAATTTCATAGACATAATAATTATTAATAGAATCATAAACTCCCGTCGTTGCTGGATTGTCAGGAATCTCACTAATTCTCAAAATCACATCCGTAGCTGGTGATTCACATCCTACAAAACCTTGATTATTTAGGTTAATATCTGTAATTTGAATAACATTATATTTATAAAGTCCAGCAGTTGAATTGTTAGTGTTTTGAGGGGTTAAGTTTTGACCCGCAGCTAATTGTACATTCAGGCTGTCAGACCATTTGTAGGTATTTTTACTATCAAATGAAGCAACAGAGAAGGTCGGAACAGTAGCACCTTCACAAATAAACAATGTTTGGTCCAAAACGGCGGGAGAGACAGGAGCATCTCTAACGTATATAGTAAATTCTAAAGGTTCACCCTCGCTTCCAAAAAATGGATCTCCAGAAAATCCGTTACTTGGGGTCATTGTCTTGTTACTAGACTGAGTTACATAAAAAGTAAAAGTCCCTGACTTGGCTCGTCCGGACATATTTGAAGGCGTAGTGTTATCATTTGCAACATCATCATTACTCATTTCACTAGGTAATATTTTTGCTCCTTTTGAATCTGCCGTTGTTAATCGCTTGGTTGAATCTTGGGATAAAGCATCTGATTCTGAAGCATACCAATGAAATAAAATATTATCAGGGTAACTTTCGTCATAAGAGATAACATTTATAGCATCTATTGTATCACCCTCACAATAATAAAAATTAACTACTCCAGGATCTGACGCATTCGCTGAAGAGGCCTCAGCTGGAGTATTAGGCACGTCAAAAATATTGATCTTTAGCAATACGCCGTCACTTTCTGATCCTTCATAAACATTGCTCGGTTCAATATCAGTAGTTTGTGTAAGTAGATAATAACGTATTTCATTAGTATTAATACCCCCTATCAACATTTCAGATGCATTTATGGTATCTCCATTGGTATCGGAGGTTGAAATAATGCTCGACGTACTCCTAGTTGCGTTAATATCTGAAAAATACCAAGTGAACTTTTGACTATTGTTAGCATCTGTATAAAACGACTTAGCATAAAATTCTTCATTACCATTTAATAATATCGATTGATAGGTCAATTCTAAAGGTTCCCCAATATTATCGATATTATCATCATAAAAGGTCTTATTATCCTTATAATCTATGGCTCCAAGTAATGGGAAATCGGCTACTGGATATACGGTTATAGCTACAGAAGCACGATCAGAAATTTTACTTTCACAACCTTCAAAATTACTTTTAGAGCTACTTGTTATTCGATTAAGAAGATTCGTCACTTGACTCAGATAAATATTCGTATTGTAGGTGTTAGCAACTTGATAATAACCGTTACTACCAGTACCTATGAAACCTTCTCCGGGAGTTGCAATTTCACCAAAAGAAGTTGTCGCGGAATTATTGGTTTGATCAAACATTTCTGTTGCATCCTTTTTGGGATCGGTAGCATTTCGGTACCAACGATATTGAACATCACTCAATCCGGGACTGCCTATCGTATCTGAAGGTAATATTCTGGCATTATAAGGCAGTTCACCACTGCTTACATTAATGTCCGTGAGCATACCTGTAGGCTTACCAGGAATGCTATATACAAAAATATCAATACGTGTTAAAGCACTTGGGCAACCTTCAAAGATTCGCGTTTGCGCAGCATTATGATCCTCTCTTCGGGCCACATAAAAAGTATAGGTCCCTGAGGCTGGAGTATTATCACTTCCTGCACCGACCGATGAAAATAATTCTGCCGCATTGGCAGTCACATTTCCTTGCGTACTGATAGCTCCTTGACCCGCATTATCCTGAATCGTTCCAGGAGATGACATCCCATCAATTAACGAACTATCACTCCTAAACCATTCGTAAAATGATACATTATCAATAATAGGTGACGCTGTAAAATCATCTATGCGTGCCGCTGCATTAGTTGCAACAAATTTGATTACAGCATTTTTTGATGTAACAGAGGGATCATTAAACTCCTCGATGGTGTAGGTGTAAGTAGAGTAATTCGTGTTCGAGGTTATAATGGTACCTAAAGTCTCGAAATCTGAAGCTGAACTATTGCTAAAATATCTAACTTCTAAAGTGGTCGATGCTCCGGTAGAAGATTTGACTTTAAAAGAAACTTTATTGACACGGGTCAAAACTTCAGACTGGATAGTTCCACCTGCATTTACCAAAATATCAGAACCCATGAAGCTCCCTCCAGAACCAAATATCCAAGGATTATCTTTCAAGGTAGGGTTAGCAGTAAAGCTATCGTTAATACCTCCAACTAATATATTTAAATTCTCAATAGTTTCCCCCTCACAATACTCATAAGCATAATAGCCACCTGAGGTACCCCCAATAGTTTGCTCATCCCCTTTTGAGGAAGCCGATAAATCCAGCCGTGGCGCATTGGGTATATCATGTATCACAATAGTCAGCGTCGAATAATCACTCTCACAGCCCACATATGTACCACTGATAATGTTACTAGTTTGAGTGAAATTAAATACATAAGTACCCACAGCTGGTGTATTAGTACCGAATAAGATAAATGGTGCTATATTCCTATCATCGGGTGAGGTAATCGCTACATCCTTAGCATCACTCGTACTAGGTTCATCCCGATACCAATTAATAGTAGAAGCCAAAGCGGCATTTTCTGCAACAACTTTTACATTTTGTATAGTTTCACCATAACAATACTCAACCAAGTAATTATCGGCAGAGATCTCATTAACTAACTTATTATTTACAGATTGATTGGAAAGATCTAATTCAGGTTTACCCTGCCGCTTAAAAACAGTAAACTCATGAGTAGCAGTATTATCACATCCAAAATTAGTGTTAGTTGGCCCAGAAGTATTTAAAGGATCATTACCATCTACAGAGGAAACAGTCAATCTATATTTGATTTCATCACGATTATTGTTAGCATCTGTGGAAGTCAATCCTATTGCTCCATCCGAGATGATTGTAGCAAAATTTATATTAGCTATAGTACCTCCATCATTTGAAACTGTAAAAGTTTTAGTTCTACCAAAATTATCTGAAGCAGCAGGACCGATGACCTCTAATGTGTAGGCCAAAGGATTAATATCATTTTTAGTTGGTGCTGGTGCTCCTGCACTAAACAAGGTCATATTAAAGTTAACAGATTGATTATTATTATCTGCGTCCACATCACAATAATAAGACTCCAAAGGATTATCGCTAGTCGTTACCAAAGTAATAACCGGCAACGGGGTGATGATAATTTCTGCAGTTCCATCTACAAAAGTGTTTTGAGTAGTATTATCAATAATGGTTCTTGAAATAAAAGCCGTATGGGTTCCATTTGCATTTACTACAAGATAATTTGAAGCAGCTGTAGAGTTAAAGGCTGCATTCATGTTCATTTTGAAACTAGAAGCATTGGTAAAAGTTAATGCCACATCATTATTAATGCTTTGGGGAGAAGAAAGAACTAAATTATTTTGATTACTTAATGAAGCAACCGTGACCACACCGGAAATGCCTGAACCAGAAATCACATCACCAACATTAATAGTACCTGCGTTCGTATCCACCACCAAAGAAGTAGTTCCAGTTGGCCCTCCATTTACGGACGCCGTAGCGCTAATAGTTGAGGTAACTCCCGGTCCACTAAATGAAACAAAAGTAAAGCCAGATCCAAGTCCAAAAGGAACCAATGAAAAATCTCCCTTAGTAAAAGTCAATACCACATTATTTGTCAAACTCTGTGCGGAAGATAAAATTAAATTATTTTGGTTTGTTAAAGATGCGACAGTGACAACTCCAACAATTCCAGTTCCGGTGACTATGTCTCCCACAGCAATAGTACCCGTCTGCCCATCAACTACCAAATTAGTACTGTTGTTCGTGGTACCATTAACAGATGCCAGTAGAAAATCAGATTTTGTAAATGTTAATACCACATTGTCCGAAATACTTTGAGCAGAAGATAAAACCAAATTATTTTGATCAGTTACCGAAACGACCTTAACATTTCCAGAGATACCAGTTCCACTTACAATATCACCCACGGTAATAATTCCTGTTTGCCCGTCTACTGCTAAGTTGGTACTACTATTAATTGCCCCATTTACAGCGGCCGTCGGTGTAGAAATATCATCAATACATTTATTAAAATATAAACTGCTAGTTTTAGGGAATTCTGTTTCATCCAAAACCTGACCCTGAGCTTCCACAACCTTAATCGTCTCTGTCACAGTTACTGAACAGCCAGTAAAATTTTCTATTAGGGTATAGGTAAGCACAGTTCCGGCTCCTGAGGTTAAACCAACAACATAGGGAGTAAAAGATACAGAATCTAAAGCAGTGCTATTTGTGTATTGAACGCCCAACCCTTCTCCTGTAAAGCTACCTGTGTAGAGACCATAATCGGTTCCTCTGTTGGTATAAGGTTGGGAAGTATAGCTTGTAACCAAAGAAACATCAGCCGTAAATGTCAAGGTTACGTCATCTGCTAGCGTTTGGGTACTAGATAAAACCAAATTATTTTGATTAGACAAAGATTCGACAGTAACATTTCCTGAAATTCCAGTACCAGTGACTATATCTCCAGCTAATATATTACGCGAAGAATTACCATCAATCACTAAATTTTTGGTACCCGAAATTGCCCCATTTACCCTTGCGGTTGTCTTTACCAAAGGATTAGCCTCCGTGATAGTTCCAAAATCTCCATAAATAGGCTGTCCTGCTATTTGCGTTTCAGAGAAAGTTAAACCATTTTTAGAAAAAATATCTGCGAATACCGGTCGATCAACAACAACTTTAACAGCTGCTTGTCTGTTTGTGCTTGGTGATCCCGGCAAACTACCATTGACAGGAGCTTTACAGCCATTAGCATCTGAAACATCTAAGTAATAATAAAAGTCTTGAGTAGTGTAAGTTGATAAATTTGAGATTGAGGATGTATTGATTGGGGCGGTAATAGTTGGATTAAAATCAGTGGAAGTATAGCTTGCATTACTATTACTCCAACTAAATGTATAGCCACTCAACGCACCATTACTGGTATTCCCAAGAGTAATTTCATCTCCGCTGCATACGCTGGGCTTAGCCGTTTTCGACTTTGTAAAAGTTAGCACTACATCATTAGTTAAACTTTGTGCACTTGAAAGTACTAAATTATTTTGATTAGTCAAGGACACTACAGTAACCGATCCTGAAATTCCTGTACCGGTAACTAAATCTCCAACAGTTATGGTAGCAATGTTGTTATCAACTACCAGGGCAGTACTGTTGCTGGTACTGTTATTTACTGAAGCTTGGGCTGTATAGGTAGCATCATTGAAATCAAATCCCGCAATCGCTTCCGCATCTGGAGAATCATAGATGGTGGCAACTACCTGAATAGGTGCACTCTCACAACCTCGCGTATTCGTTTGGGTAATCCAAATATTTTGATTACCTGCATTATTAGCATTTAAGTGTGTTAAATCTCCAAAACCAACTGTAGCGTCTCCGCTACCATCGAAAGAAGTTGTATTTAATACTTGCGTAGATGGCGAGGCATTAGGATCAGCGCTACTATACCATTTAATTGTATTTGCAGCAGCATCGCCTGATGAGGGATCTGAGTCAACTTTAATGCTGAAATTTGACGTTGCATTAGCCAAAGAAGAATAATTGGTATCAAACAATCCTCCCTTACATATATCCAAATCAATTAATAAGACTTGCCCATCTGTTGGAGATCCACTAGTTATGGTAGTTAAAGGATCTACAGATTCCACCTCCAAATCCAAAATGTTAAATCCATAAACGCTAACTCCATTGATTTGAGCAGTTCCACCGGTTCTGATTAAGGTACCAAAAGCAGTTACATCTGACCCAGTATACTTAATTTTCAAACCCGTTCCAATTGTAATTTTATCAACACCACTTGTATTTCCATCATTGGTGTAGGTTATTGTAATAGTGGAAGAAGTTATCACTGCCGCTGTAATAGCTATATCATCAGACCCAGAAATCAAACCATCAGTAATAATACTCCTTGCATCACCAACTGGCTCAAAAGCAAAATCTGAACTTAAG
>CAJWQD010000038.1 GCA_913045135.1 uncultured Flammeovirgaceae bacterium
AACGCATCCCCTACCTCTTCGTTTGTGAAATTACAGTGTCCATCCCGAACGACATACCGCTGCTGATAAAGTTCACTTGAGTTCTGATAATTAATAAGTTGTTCATAAAGGTCATAGTTGCTCGCTGGAATCAACTCATCATAAGTTGTGTGCAATGCCAATACTGGATCAGCTATTTTTCCAGTTGTTGTGTAATAGTTGATAAAATGCTCGGCTGTAAATGGTTCGGCGGCATATCTTCTTATTTTTCGGTTGATTTCGTTATCCTGAAAACCGAATCCATCATAGATGGTCTGCAAGTTTCCTATCGCTAAACCACCTCGGTTTTTTGCCGTTTCTTTTAAAATGATCTGACCAAAGTAAATCACATCACCAAGATCTTGGGCCTTGAGCTTAAAATTTTCGCAAAAAATATTGATAAAATCCTCATTACCAGCTGTGATGAGGGCTTTAATTTCTTCATAAGAAACCAGCTCTTTTCCCTCAACCAACTCTCCACTGTTGTCAGCAAAAAAGTAATCAAAAGTCACGAGCATATCTAGAAATCTCTTGGACAACATACTAATAGGTGCCAACCAACTGCACATGGGCATTGCCCCATTGTATTCATTTGGGTATTTTTCAATGGTGGCGATTGAGATGATCCCACCCATTGAATGTCCTGTCATGATGGTTAATTCTGGCTTACCATATTTCATTTCAAAATATCCTCTTAGTGCTTCTGTGTCTTCAATCCCCTCTTTTACGACTACTCCTTTTTTCCTGAATTCAGAAAAGGCAACCGCATAACCTCGCTGGGTGAAAATTTCATAAAATGGTTCTTCATATCCACTTTCCTCTTCTTCTTCTTCCTCATTTTCAGCCCCCTTTAGTTCATCTTCCCCATATCTGCCTAAATACTCATCTGTTTCCTCATAGCCATGCGCATACATGACTAACCCTCCATTCCAGTCTTCTGGAATAATAATTTGGAAGGGTGCTCCATTGATTTCACCTTCTTCAGAGGTCTGCCCATAGACAGCAATTGACAAAATCAAGAATGATATAATTGCAAATGTATTTTTCATATTAACTGTAGCTTTCATCTATGGTTGATTAAATACTAATTCTGCCAGTTCAATAATTGCTTTGCGGTGGAGATACTACCTTTATAAAATTCCTTGACTTCTTTTTCATTTAACGATTTATCATAAACCAAGCAACTCGAAATGTGACCGATAAAATTATATCCTTGATAACCATTAAAATCTATACCTGCCCCAATGTTGAATGTATGCTTAGGATTGTCTTCAGAAAGTAATTTCGTTCCAATTAGTTTTAGTTTACCATCAACATAAAAATTAACAACTCCGTTATTAACAGTCATAGCAACTGTATGTAACTGACCATCAGCCATATTTTGAGCTATTCGCAGCTCAGTATCATCGTCCCAGCCATCGTTGAAAATCAAATCGCCTTTTCTTACAAACAAGGTTTTAATTCCATTCAGCTCAAAATCTAAAGACCAGGGGATATCTCGAATCCGACATTTTGAAAAGAGAGTACCACCAACTTTTGTTCGGAATTTCATCAATACAGAAATATCTTGTAATCCTAGGCTAACATCCAAAGTTTGAAATAGAGGTCTGGCCGTAAGTGCTCCAATATTTGGATTGCTACCATCATCATTCGGGTCATCTTCCAAATCAATTTGAAGGCGGCTCAACTCCTCTTTTAGATCAGATACAATTGTCTGATGAGCTGGATTGTTATACTGATTGAACATTTCTGCACTATCCTTATTTAGGTCATAAAATTCCCATTGATCAATCTTGTCGTAATAAATAAGTTTATGATTATAAGTTCTGATTCCAAAATGCGGTTCAGTTTCAAAATGAGAATAATAATACCTATAGTACATTGAGGTTCGCCAATCCGTTGGAATATCGCCGCGCAGTAAAGGCACAAAACTCTTCCCTTGAGTTCCTTCAAGTGCGGGTAGACCTACTGCCTCCAATATTGTTGGAGCAAAGTCCACGTTTAATATCATGCCATCACTTGTTGATCCTTGCTCTACCTCTCCTGGCCACCTAACTAAAAAAGGCATGCGTAGACCTTCTTCATACATAAACCGTTTGTCATATAGCCCGTGCTCACCCAAATAAAACCCCTGATCTCCAGTATACATTACTATCGTATTTTCAGCTAAACCTGACGCATCTAAATAGTCTAATATTCTACCCACATTGTCGTCAACTCCTTTGACACATCGAAGGTATTTTTTCATATACAGTTGATATTGTTTTTTACGTTTCGCTTTGCCCTTCAAGTCAGCTGTTTGCTCTTCAAAATTTGTATGATCTCCCCATTTACTTCCTATAAACTGGAGTTGAGTCTTCAGCGCATCGCTTCTCCCCTGATAGTCATCAAAAAGATTATCTGGTTCGGGTATTTCTACATCAGCCAAGAAGTCCTCGTATCGCGCTGCATAATCCCAAGTATCATGTGGAGCTTTGAAGTGGCAAAAAAGCATAAAGGGTTGATCATCGGAAGTTTCATTTTCAAGAAAATCCAAAGCTTTAGTTGCAATAATATCCGAAGAATGACCTTCATATTGTATTTTTTCCCCTTGTTGCACCCAACCACTTAGATGCTCATTTTCCTTTTCTATAAATTCAGGATTGTGATAGTCACCTTGCCCTGGAAGAATGGAAAAGTAATCCAATCCTACCGGGTTTGAATGAAGGTGGTATTTACCTACGAATGCAGTCTGATATCCATCTGCCTGCATTGCCTTTGGCAAAGTAGGTTGTGTTTGGTCAAGCGCTGTGAATTTATAAACACCATTTTTATGTGCATATTTCCCCGTCATAATAGCCGCCCGGCTGGGCGTACATATTGAATTGGTTACAAAGCAGTTTTTAAATAACATCCCTTCATCGGCTAATCTGTCAATATTGGATGTAGGGGAAATTTTAGAAAGCCTACCACCATAGGCACTAACAGCCTGTGACGTGTGATCATCAGACATGATAAAAATGACGTTGGGTCGTTGAGTTTTAATCGCACTTTTATCTTCATTAGTGCAAGCGCTAAATGTCAGGGAAAATGCAAATGAAATTATCCAAAGAGAAGAACCCCACTCTGAATAAAATCGATATGTATATTTTCTTGGTGTGTTCATAGGTTCCATCAATTCAAATTAAACAGATTTTATAGGTTTTGGCTAGAGATGTATTTCTAATTATCCTTGTTCAAAAACTTCTTCATTGCCTGTAAATGAAGTTATTAATATTTTCAGAGTAATTTATAAAAATACTCTTGTGAGGCTTTCCCCTAATTGTCGTTAAAGGCACTAAGTCTAGTTAGCGGATAATCTTGCCCATTTTGGTTTTCCCATCAATGATCAGAGTATAAAAATAAATGCCGCTATTTAGCGCGACATTATCATGAAAATCAATTTGAAAAACCTTAGATCCATCATTTTTAAACGACTTCTGAAACAGCTCCTGACCTGCAGTATTGACAATTTTAAATTCACAAAAATTATAATTAATCTTACCAAGATCAATGTTCAACTTATCAGTAAAGGGATTTGGAAATATATCTACCGATGAAATCGCCTTTTCGGTGGTTCCGTTAATGATTTTTTTATCGGTATTTTCTTTAATATTAAGTACCTGATTAGCTCTAACATTTGTGAAAATTTCAATACTACCATCAGGCCAAGTCACCTCAACTTGATCTACCATAGTATGATTGGAAAGTCCAAAATGATTGGATTTGATACTTTGTCCAAATAGGTTCATTCCCGTGTAATATCGATAGTAATCCTCCCCATCGCAAGTAATTCTAATTTTTGACCCAAAGGCATTTCGATTACTGACCGTTCCTTCAAGCATTATTTGGAGCCAATTATTTGCAATGTTTGAAGATTCTATATTCGTGTTTTTATATAGACTTGATGGTGCATCGCGATTTCCAACAATCATATCAAAATCTCCATCTCCATCGTAATCAAAAACTTCAAGACCCATACCGTAGTTAATATTATCCACACCAAGCTCAGATGAGAGATTTTTAAAACCATCTTCATCATTCAAGAAAAAAGTATTACGATCATCTTTTGCCATATCAGAGGTATAACCGTTTACCGCGTATAAGTCTTCATCGAGATCGTGATCGGCATCAAAAAATCTTACTCCCCAGCCCCAACCAGTATCATCTATTCCCAAAGAAATCGACTCATTTGAAAATAAGCCATCTCCATTATTAACAAAAAAAGCATTCGGTTCAAAACTAAAAATATTCGTCACGTATATATCAAAACGTCCATCATTATTATAATCACACACATCCATTCCCATTCCATTCCCATCATTATCCAGGCCATAAGGCCGTGCCCAATCTGAAAAAGTACCATCACCGTTATTTAAAAATAATCCATTCTCCTGCGCGTCATTTGCCACATATAAATCGACAAGGCCATCATAATTAATATCTATAGGTAAAGCTGAAAAGGAATTTCTATCATCTCCTAAGCCCGATTGTATAGTAATATCAACGAAAGTATCCTCTCCATCATTGCGATAAAGTCGATTTTCTCTAATCCAATCGCAGACAAATAGATCTAGATCTCCATCCAAATCATAATCCCACCAAAGACCGGTAGTACTGTAACAAAATTGGCAACCTTGTACTCCTGAGGACTGCGTAACATTAGTGAACTTGCCATTCCCATCATTGCGCCACAATTCATCATAACCGAAATTAGTTAAAAAAATATCTGGATAGCCGTCATTATTATAATCTCCCCAACTGGCTCCCATTTTTGACCCCATTACCATTCCTTTATTGTGCAAGGCTTTATAATTGATAAGTTCAGCTTCTAAGGTTACATCAGCATAGCCCTGCTCTCCATCATTTCGCATTAATCTACTCCAGGTCAAAGGATTACTTTCATCAAAAATTGTTGCAGCGACTAAAAATAAATCTAGGTCTCCATCAAGATCATAATCTGCTACTGATACACCGTTTACGCTGCGCAATTCATTTTGAATTTCAAAATCTTGAACTATTTCAAAACTTTGGCAATAACCAAATGACATTGACCAAGTGAAAATGATGATAATAAGTACAGCATTTAATAAAACAGTTTTCATTCAATAAAAAACAATTTAAAAAGGGTATTTTTCACTTGTTATAATTTTATCAAATCTCTTTTTTGAAAATTATTAATTTTTATCCGGTAATGGCAATGAGCTTTTTGAGAAATAACATAACCAAGACCAACGCATAAATTCCTTGTTTTATTATCAAATTATGACTTAAATAAAACTTAATTCCCTTTTTTACTTAACCAAAAGAATTATTGCCTAACAAAAAACATTTCTATCGAATCAAATTTGAAATATACTCGCTGCACAATTAATATCCAGCATTACCAGCTTCGCACGAAAGTTTAGTGTCAAAAGATTTATCTTAAAAACCTACTCCAATGAAGCTATGCTAAGTTTTTTCTTCAGCCAATATTTCTCCTTGTAAAAAGCGTAAGGACTGGGATCATAATTATCAATAATATCCACATTAGCTTTTTGGGGTACTCTCATTTCAAGACACCAAAAAACACCATTAACCAATAATCTTCGAGTACCCGTGAACAATAAATCCGTTGAAGCACCGATTGTGGAACAAAATACTTTCCCTTTTTTACCACTTTGCAATTGATAACTCTTGGTCCAAGCAATTGGCATCATTGGATCATTCCTGTTGATTTCAGTTTTTTCTCCCTCCTCTTCTTCCTCTTCCAAACCTGCTACCTCAGAATCTGTAATTCTCATGCCATAAAGCCTATCTTTTTTATCATATTCACCAGTTCTATTCATAACCTGTCCCAATACTATAGGTTGAGCATCTCCTGGCAGTGGTAATCTGACACCATACACATCAGTTGGCCCCCAGATTTCACCTTCGTTTATCCCATTCCAAATTGGATGTGATTCTGCACCAGGTGCTTTAATCCCAAGTGTACTTTGGTGACGATGCTCTCCGTGATGAGAAATCCATTTCTCCCCAAGTACAAAACGACCAAATCCACCTTTCCACTCATCATCCCCGTCATAAAAGTTTCCATAGTGTACGAATTTCGAATCAAAATCTATTTCAGAAAAGTTAAAAGCATGAGTCGATGTTCTTATACCCATAACCGGTTTTCCAAGTTTTAGGTAGTCATCAATGTATTGCATTTGTTCATCAGGCAAGGCTCTAAATCTGGTAAATATTATCATCATATCAGCATTTTGAAGCATTTCCAAACCAGGAATATTATTCAAATTATTAGGATTTACAATTCCTGGCTCACCTTCATCCTGAGCAAACAACACGGTACAATTGAATCCATGTTTTATAGACAATATTTTTGCCAATTGGGGTAAAGCCTCTTCAGACCTGTACTCCTCATCACCTGATATAAGAACAATATTAGGCATATCAACTCTTCCTTTGTAAACGAGCCACTCTTTCACCTGATAATTTTCTTCTTTATCAATACAATATACATTGCCACAATTAATCCTCATCGCCACCAAAAATGTAGCTATTATTATATTTGTTCTCATATATTTTTGTTTTTAAAATCATGAATATTAATTCTGCATAAAAAATTCTGTAGTGACCCTATTGAACTTTTCTAAATCCTCCCAATGATGAACATGTCCCCCGCGTGGAAATGATATGTAACTTGAGTCCTTTATTCCTTTATGTAACATTTTTGAAAATTCCGGAGGAGTAAAAATATCCATATTACCAACGGTAATAAGTGTTGGAATTTTGATTTCTGATAGCCTTGAAACAGTATCATGATGGATACAAGCATCTAGCTGTCCCTCAAAACCTTCCTGAGTTTGAGGGTTTAAATTAGATGCTGCTCCCTCCTGTCCTAGCCTAAGATCATTGATACCATTTTCATAGAAAGGCGGTGCAAAAATCCATAGTTGCAATAATTCCATAAAATCACCAGCACTACTTGTTACTCTCAATTTTTTCAAGCTTTCATAAACAGTTTTCGCATAATTATTAAATCTTGGCCATGTACTGATCAGTGCCATGCTGCGCACTCGATTAGCATAATTTAGAGCCAATTGCTGGGTGATTGCGCCTCCCATTGAAATACCTGCCACTCGTGCTTTTTCGATACCTAAATAATCCATAACAGCAATAGTATCATTTGCCATCATTTCAGTAGTATAGGGACCTATCGGCTGATCAGAAAGACCAACTCCCCTGTTATCAATTAAAATACAATTAAAATACTTTTCATATTCGGCCACATGCTTTTCCCAAACCTTCCCCTCAGCTCCAAAGCCCATAATAAGAACCAATGGGTCTCCTTGACCCCGCATTTGAAAATAAATCTTTGCTCCACTTGATTCAGCGTAATTACCCATAATAGTTAATAACTTTAAGCTTTACCCCATTCCTTTTTAATGAACTCAAATCCTTTTTGATAGATCTCGTTAGAGGGCGAAAAATCACGCCATACGTTAATTGAATTGGCAAATTCCGGTATAATGGTCGAGAAGGCTTCGATAGTCAGCCATCCATCATAATTAACCGACCTAAGTGAATCAAAAACTTCATTCCAACTAATTTGGCCCTTACCCGGAGTACCACGATCATTCTCACTAATATGGACATGTTTCAAATAAGGAGCTATTTTATGAATGGCTTCGCGCTGACTTTTCTCTTCCATATTGGCGTGGTGAGTATCATAGATAGCACCCACATTTGGATGGTTTGCCGACTTCACTAATTCTTTCAAGTCAAACATAGTGTTAACCAAATAACATTCAAACCTATTTAATGCTTCTGGCGTTAACATTATTCCTGCTTGCTGAGCATAATCACCGGCCTTATGAAGCATTTCAGCACTCCATTTTTTCTCATCCGCGGTGGGCAATTCCCTTGTAAAATAAGCAAATGCAGAATGTAAAGGCCCACAAATTACCTCAGATCCGGCACCATGAGACACATCGATGGCCCATTTCAAACGTTCAAGGCCAGCTTCTCTAATCACTCGATCAGGGCTAGCAATATTAGTACTCTCTGATAAAGAAGTTACACAAGTAACTCCCATATCTAGGCTGGAGATTTGTTTACCTATCATCGAATAATGAGCTACATCTCCCTCTCCTAATGGGAGTTCAACACCATCAAAGCCGGTTTTCTTTAATTTTTCAAAAACGCCAAAATGTTGCTCAGTCACATGATTTGTCCAAAGCAACATATTCATACCAATTTTCATTCAATCAAGTTTATTTTTATTATTTACATTATTTCTTCATCCAAAAAAACAGAATAGCAAAAAGTAGAATCAATATTCCTGGAAAAGATAGCATACTCCCTAGCGTAGCTTGACCCGCGATTAGCTCTAATTCATCACCTTTGTAACCTGCTGCTGCTGCTGCTGCGTTATCCGAATCAATCCAGCCCCCTATAATTGGTTGAAATATTGAGGTGGAGAACATACCTACCGCTCCAACTACAGACATTCCCAAAGCTCCGCTTTTTGGTATTTTATCCGCAATAAAACCTATCATATTTGGCCAAAAATAAGTGATTCCGAGCGCAAAAAATATTGCTGCTACGTATGCCATTATGCCCGTCTGTGTACTAAAAAGAAAAATTCCTATCGTAGCCAATATGGCTGACCCCAATAGAACTCCTGTTTGATCAAACCTTTGCACAACATCCCCACCAAAATACCTAGCTACCGCCATCAAGCCAGTAACTAATGCCAAAATCAACATAGGTTGAGCGCCACTTTTTGCCAATATTAAGCCCACCCACTGTTGCGGTCCAAACTCTGAAATAGCTGTTAATGACATACATGCCATCATAAAAATAAATAATGGAGAAAGCATGGCCCTAAAATTTACCGACAATAAGGCCTTTTCTTTAATTTTTGCTTCTGGCCATCCCTGCTTATAAAATAGATAAGCATACGAAAGTGTTGGTAAAAGAATAATCCAAATCTGGGTTTCCCAACCAAATCCGGAATCAGTCATGAATTTCGAAAGGAGACTACCGATAACAATTCCTCCAGGAAACCACATGTGAAAACGATTCATCATTTTGCTCATTGCATTTCCTTCGTAGGCATCTGCAATCATCGGATTACAGGCGGCCTCAGTACATCCATTTCCAAGACCTATTAGTAATGTCGAAATAAGTAATCCAGCATAATTTCCGCTGTAAATGGTCATAATGATCCCAATCGTATGAGCAAGAAATGCAAATTGCATTATTTTTTGACCTCCTACCTTATGATAAATTAAACCTCCAAATACCATGGAAATCGGAAAACCTAAAAACCACATAGAATTGATGTAGCCCAGCTGTTCTGCCGATAAGTCTAGCTCTTCTCCTAGTTGTGGAAGGATACCGGCTCTTATACTGAATGAAAGTGCCGTAGTAACTAGGGCAAGACAACTGCCATAAAATAATCTTATATGGTTATTCTCATTCATAAAACTACTATTTACAACATTCTATACTAACTATAATGAAATCCTGCAATCACAACTTTTTTAAGATAACAATTGGTGCAAATACTAATTATTACTTTCAACCAAACATATTTTATTGCCTCAGAACGGCCAATTCTTTTGAACGCGATCCAGCCAAGTTGTGGATAGTGTTTTGAACTTTCCCTTGGAATAAATTGCCATTTAAATCCATAACTTTATAGGCAATAGTCATCACATCAATAGGTTTTATATCGGGCAAAACTAGCTTAACACTCTTTTTATCATCACTAACTTCTACCTTAACAATCTTAAGTATTTTTGTATTGTATCTTTCTGATCCATAATCACTACTTCTAATAATATCCCAAGTCTGGACTTCAAAATTTTCAGGATTGGATACTTTTTCTGCATCTAATTCGGATGCAAAAGATAATTGAATACCATCCTCTTCTGCATTAAGCTTGAGAGGAACGCTAACTGGATTACCAGTATATCTTATTCTATAAAGATCACCGGTTCTCATATTTTTAGAGGTACTCCATGCAGACATTCCACATAGATACAAATTACCATCTTCCGGATGGAATCTACCTCTCATAACACCAGTGTAAAATTGCAATTGAGGCATGTCAACAATACCTCCTTGTCTCTGTCCATTTACCTCCTCATGCAACACAAGTTGCATCTTTCCATAACCATAAGAAAAACTCAAAAGCCCTCCATTCAAAGGACCCCATTTTTCGCTATCAATCCACAAAAGCTCAGATGGTGATCGATCAAATTCCATATCCACCCAAACCATAGGGGGTTCCATGGCCAAATCACTAGAATCAGCGGGAGGGTTATATCCCCACATATTCCCAAAAAAATTATTTTCTTTTCCAACATCTATCCAATTAATACGATTCATTGGGTTCCAATATCCTTGCTGATCCGTAACTAAAAAACTTCCATCGGGATTCAAACAAACGCCATTTGCCGCTCTGAAACCTGAAGCAATAATTTCTGACTTTTTACCATCTTTGCTAACTTTTATTAAAGTACCATGTTGAGGAACTAACGCCTCACGAGCATGCCTACCGCTTTTGGCATAATAAAAATTTCCTTCTTTATCTACTTGTAATCCCATGGCAAATTCGTGGAAATGATCGGTTACTTGGTGGTCATTGTTAAAACTTTCATAATAGTCCGTTTCCTCGTCTCCGTTTAGGTCTCGTAAAAGAACAAGTTGGTCTCTACAAGTCACATAAATCTTCTCGTCTAATACTTTGACTCCTAATGGTTGGAAAAGCCCTGAACCTATTCTCTTCCATTTTAGTGTATTACCACCTTTAGTTAAACCAGTTATCAAGAAAATGTCACCATCAGTAGTACAAGCCACAGCCCTATTTCCATCTTTCATAAAATCAATCCCACTCAATTTCATTCGTGCCTGCCAAGGATTTTCAAATGGTGGTGACAACTGATCTACAGCTAATAGGTCATCATTACTACCTCTAACTATACTACTCTCTAAAACTTGAGGGTAATGCGCAGGGCCTCCCTTTGTAAATTTTAACAAAGATTCGGGTTTTGGAGATCCCTTAACTATAAGATCAAAATTTTTGACTTCTGAATCCGCAATGAATAATTTTA
Source organism: uncultured Flammeovirgaceae bacterium (assembly GCA_913045135.1). Lineage (GTDB taxonomy): Bacteria > Bacteroidota > Bacteroidia > Cytophagales > Cyclobacteriaceae > UBA4465. The sequence goes on from CAJWQD010000038.1 coordinate 11,142, forward strand.
CTCGCGCTTCCTTGAATTTCTCAACATTCATAATTACATGACCATCTTCCTCCGAGAGCCTAGCTCCACTTCCAGTAATGGTAACTTTATTAGCGACTGATGCTATTTTGAGTTTTAAATTTGAGGATGAAGGCGTGATATTAAGTGTTCTAGTAAAAACAATTTGGTCATCTTTTTCCTCCATTCCTAATTGTTCCAGAATTTCAGCACTACCTACAGTATATGAAAAAATTATCTTATCTCCATGATGGTATAGACCTTTATAATTTGCCCATTTTTTCGGCAGCGGCCCAAATTTACGTCCATCCCTTGCTGTATACCTAGAGTCATCAAATGAGCCAGTGTTAGGATTTGCCCAACCAGGACCAACTGGAGTTTCAAAATGAAGTTTTCCTACTGTCCGAGGATAGGTTTCATGTCTGTCATTAAGCAAAATACCCTCCCAGTCTATAAATCCGGTTCCCGTCCATCCTCCAGCAATCCGCATCACATCATGATCAAATATCATCCAAGCTTTTCCAGCTGAAACACCACCATCACCTTTATCCAACCTTACAGCTATGCCCTTATAAGCGAAATTATTTTTTAAATAGTCCTCATCAGGGAAAGGCGTTGGACCGGGGGAATGATAACGCTCAGGTCCAGTTTCTTCATCTGACAACTCGTAAGTATTGATGAAAAAATTACCATAATCCTGATCTGACCATGGATTGTAAGGCTCTGAAGCAGGACCCCTAGAAGTGCCTTTCGGTAGATTTGCCAAATACCCAGGTGTAGTTTTAAAATATTGGTCTCTATTTTCATCTCTAATATATTCTTCTCTGATATAAGTAATAACATCATATTTTTCTTGAGGAGTAAGTCTCAACTGTGGAGCCATGGCCCCGTATCCCCTTGTAATAGTTTGGTACATCGAAAAAGGGTCATTTCCTGCCTTAAACGTGTGTTTCCAAAACTTTGCCGCATTTGGAAGGGATCCTTCCATATCAGGATTTCCGTGACAATTGACACAATTTGCATTGTATATTCGGCTTCCTCGCTCGAGAGCTTCTTCGTTCAATTCCTCGATTATTCCTGCGTGATCTATATTAAGTTCTGTTTCTTGCAAATCATTATCAGATAACATGTATTTAATATGAGACCTATCAATAATAATTGGCTCAAATGATTGCCTTATTGCAGTAAATATTAGTTCATCATCATCTACAACTAAAGTCCCGTTAAATTCACTATTGTCAAATTTACCATGTAAGTAAAATTGCATTCCAAATTTTTCAAAGTTTGCATTCAACTCATCATTGGCAATTCTCAAATCTTCGAACTCAATCTTGCCCAATAAAAAAGAATGTATAACTCCAACTATAGAATCATTTTCTTTTTCTAATTTAAGTGTACCCAAAATAGGTTCTTCATCAAAAAATATTTCAAAATCCCAAGCCCCTTCGATTCCTTGATTTGAATTACACGCATGGAGAAAAACCATACTAAAAACTAAAATTGGACATATCACAGCTCTAAGTAATTCAGTAAAATGGCCCGAATTACAGGTACTCAATATATCCTTCTTTGATATCATCATAGTAACATTAAATGTGTTAATAAAAAAACTAAAATTCTCAAATAACTCTCTGGTGCGAAATTAAATATTGGGAAACAGTGAAGGTTATTAAATTCATCAAAAACGTATTCCAAAAAATCAAGTTTTTGTCTGAATCATTAATAATTACAAATTCCAATTTACTCAGGATTTGTATTAATTGCACAATCGCGGAAATAAAAATTCACTGATAACAATCGACCCAAGTTTCCTTCTTTTACTGACACTTTTATCTAATCAACACCAAAGCCCTAAAAATTCAAAAAATTATCTAATAATCACTTTAACATTAAAATTCTACCCTTAGTTTCAACTATTCTCTTCATGAACATGCAAGCATTATCTTGATTAGAACCTTTAATTAATAAACAATTAAAGTTAAAATCTCATGTTTACCCTAGAAATCTCGGATGTTCTTTGGAGCATAAGTTTTAACAATTTTATCCTCAAAAAAATCAACTTCTTACATTTTAAGGTTAATATAAAGTTAAAACAATCTGTCTTTCATTAATACACTTCCCAAAAGACATTTTCAATGGTTGAAATTTCCATGAAAAAATGAAGAAGAAGCATTTGTCATCTAATGGTTAGTGTATTAATAAAAAACTGTGCATTGTTTTTCCTAAAATATTATTGACCTTCTACCATAATGGGTTTTGATCAATAAGTTCATTATAAAGTACTTCTCCCACAGGAATGGGAAAATATTTGTGCTTTTCCTCATCAAGAGTTGCAGCACCATCAGGAAAACCATGGGCCTGTAATCTTTCTTTTAACACACCCCATCGGATCATGTCATAATACCTAGTTCCTTCCATAACAAATTCCATTATTCGCTGATGCTCTATTTCATCCATAATATTAGTCTCATCTAATGCATTCCCATTAGAATCAACGCTTGCCGGTAGATTGGCACGTCCTCGAATTAAGTTGACTGCATCTATTGATGCTGTAATATTACCTCCAGACTTAAAATTTGCTTCAGCGTACATCAATAAAATATCTGCATAACGAATGATTCTTTCGTTATTAACATTATTGACGGGATAACAAGCTAAATCTTCACTGAGATATTTTCTTAACCAACCAGAAAAACTGCCCCCATCATTAGATGCTTCGCAGCCATTACCTATTATCGACTCTTCCCAATGGTTAAAAACCACGCTACAGCCACGATCTAAAGAAACAGTTACATTTTCATACTCGCTTTCTGCAACAGGGTCCCAGCAACCATTTAGCATTACCTCTGTAATTGTGGCATCCGGATATAAATCTGCAATTGCCGACGTCCAATAACTATCCTCACCAGTAAAGTCTTCTTCCCAGCAATCAAGTCCTCCTCCTGAATCTTCTTCACCACCCCCACCAGAGGCACAAACTAAACCATCTCCCAAATCTGCAAAATTCACCCCAAATAATGGTAATCCACCTTCAAAATAAAGCGTGCGCAACAATCGAACATCATAAAGACTGTCATTATCGAGCTCTTTGGACATTTCCTCAAAAATCCATTCAGAGGGTTTGAAAACTATCTCTCCTGATATACCTGGGACACTTGCCGTCCCTGGTCTTTGCTGCGTAGCGTTATATGAACCAGAATAAACGTCATATTGCGCCTCGTATATCGACTCCGAATTGTTCTCAGTACTGGCTACAAAATTATCTAACCAATTCTCAGTTAATGAATATCCTCCAGTCGTTATGATCTCTTCAAACTCGGAAGCTGCAAGCCCATATGAACTGTCATCGTTTAAATATCCTGCGCGATATAGGTAAAGTTTACCTAAAAATGCAGTAGCCGCACCTTTTGTAGGCCTACCTACTTCTTCCTGCTCTGAAGGTAAATCAGCTTTTGCAATCGTAAGATCTTGAATCGCCTGTGCGTAAAGATTTTCAGCAGTTTCAGCAGCTACATTGAACTGATCCTCAGTTTCAGCTGGATCTAGTGGAATAGGACCAGTACCATATGCGTGGGCAATCCTAAAAAATGAAGCTCCCCTAAAAAAATGAATTTGTGCATTTAATGATACCGCTAAATCGGGATCCGTAAATTGGTAACTATTCATTTGCTTTAAAATTGTATTGGCCCTGAAAATAGTGCTGTAGGCGTCAGTCCAAATATCATCGGAAATACCATTTGACGCATCATTATTGAAACTATAATATTGGGCAAATTGAGCAAAATCAACAGCAGCCAATGCTATAGCATCACTTCTGAGATTAGATGCTTCAGAGCCACCATACCAAAGTTCATTAAATCCACCCTCAGTATCTCCAAACAACGTATTTACGGCCATTACAAAATCATCATCTGTTGAAAAGAAAGATCCAGAGGTGATTGAGTTAGGATTTTCAATTTCGAGCCAATCATTACTACAGGATGATACCGTGAATAGAAAAATTAATGTAATTATTTTACGAATAAATTTTATTTTTTTCATTTTTTTAATTTTTAGAAGTTGACTGAAAACCCAAGTAATACTGTTCTAAACTGTGGTGCAGTACCTCTATCAATACCTGCACTTATCAATCCATCACGCCCTTGTTCAGGATCAATTCCTTCATAACCTGAGATTGTAAATAAATTTTGACCACTGATGTAGACTCTTGGTGAACTCATACCCAATTTTTCAGAAAATGCCGTTGGTAATCTATATCCAAATTGGATTAAAGAAGCTTTTACAAAATTTCCATTTTCTAAATAGCGATCTGAATCAGGCCTAGAATTCCAATTTTCACCTGCATCATTTGGATTGTTTCTTGGAAAGTTAGAATTTGGATTTGTCGCGGCATCATACGCCCCTAATAATGTCGGACTGAAATTATCATAACCAAAAGGTTGTTCTAAGAGATATTTTGGTCCGTTATAAACTTTGCTTCCAAAATTTCCATAAAAACTAAGGGTAAGATCAAAATTACTGTATGTGGCATTAATATTCAAGCCAGCATTCCATGGTGCAATCCCCAGTCCACTGAAAACTCGATCACCACCCTCAGGCTCAGAAGTAATTTGTCCGTCATCATTTGCATCCACAAATCTAATGTCACCTGGTTGAGCATCTGGCTGAATGACTGTTCCATCTGAACTTACATGAGAATCTATTTCTGCCTGAGACTTAAAAATACCATCCGTCTCGATCAACCAAAATTCACCCGGTGATCTACCTTCAAATGTTTGTGACACATGAGGAACATCCCATTCCGGAGCTCCATCACCATAAATAAGGTCTTCAGGGATACTTGTTAATCTCGTCCAGATATATGTTGCATTAAATCCAACATTAACATTAACTGGACCAATATCTTGGTTAAAATTTAATTCTATTTCTACACCCGTATTGTTTATCTCACCATCATTGGTCTGAATTTCGCCTCCACCCGCAGAAGATGGTATGACGATAGCCGAGATAAGTTGGGCAGTTTGGCGTTCGAAAACATCCACTGATGCTGTTAACTTATCTTCATACAATCCGAAATCAACCCCAAAATTCGTTGTCTTTGATTCCTCCCACGATATAAATGGATTAATCGGACCCGGGGTCATAAGACCATTTACCACGCCACCACCTAATGAATAAGGTATAAATGACAGTGTAGCTTGTGGCCTGTAAACAGACGTTACTTGGCGTCCTAAGACACCATATGAAGCACGAAGTTTAAGGCGATTGATTACATTAGATAATCCACTATTTCTCCAGAAGCCTTCATTTGATAAGGTCCAACCACCAGAAATACCAGGAAAGTCTCCATACCTTACGGATTCGTCAAATCTTGAGGAGCCATCGCGTCGAAAAGTAAAGTTTATTGTGTACCTATCATCGAAAGAATAGAAAAGTGAAGAAATGATCGAAGTCATTCTATATTCTTCCAAATTACCATTCAGCTCTGTCAAATTAGGGTCAGCACCTGGTCCATCGAATGTAGAAGTTATGTCAGACAAGAAAAGTTCTTTAGTTCCGCTAAGAGATCGTGTGGTAAATTCCTGCGCCACGTATCCCACGAGAGCATTAATGCTGTGTTTACCTATCGTTTTGTCATAACTCAAAATATTATCAACGTTCCAATTTGAGTCTTCAATCTCAGTTTCATTTAAAAAACGCTCGGCATTGAAATATTCCTCAGGTTGACTTAAAGTCCTTGTTCTTTCTTTGAAGTATCCCTCGGTTCTGTTGTAAGATCCACTCAATCTAAACTTCAATCCTGAAATTATCTGATATTCACCATATAAATTAGCTGTGACAGTACTTTGCTTATCACTTCTACTCCAGAAATTAGCGTAATCCAATGGATTTCTTATAAGTGCCTCAGGATTATCACCTCCACCCCAATAAAAAGATCTCGTTCTTGGCGGTGCTGAAGGATCATTTGCAGGATCCGGATTGATGCCATAAGGGGAGAAATGAGGTACCTGAGCAATAGCCTTAAACATGACTGAACGACTAAATGCGTAAGGTTCAGGAAGGACTTCAGAATTAGAAATAGCGATTGATTGCCCAAACTTAAGTCTTTTAGAAACATTAAAATCAGAATTTGCCCTAAGGTTTATCCTTTCATAACCTGTCCCTAATGCCACCCCATCCTGATCCTTATATCCGGCAGAAACGCGGTAGTTACCAAAATCGCCACCTCCGGAAACTGCTACATCATACGTTTGTGTGAAAGCTTCACTATAAACAAGATCATACCAATCATATGACCCAAATTGACTAGGATTTTCCAAGTAATCTAGAGCTGCTTGCGGCATGAGAAAATCATTAGCCTCACCACCTAAATCTTCACCATACATACTTTGTAAAATTTGCATATATTGTGCGGTGTTGGCTGTTTCAGGCCCTTTGTATGGTGTTTGAACTCCAACTTCAGCATTAAAACTTACTTGAGGCGCCCCTTTTTTTCCTTTCTTAGTAGTTATTAATATTACGCCATTTGCAGCTCTTGAACCATAAATTGCTGCTGCAGAGGCGTCTTTCAATATTTCCATAGACTCAATATCATTGGGATTTATGTTTTCAAGACCAGTAGTTGTCCTGTTTCCATCTCCATTACCCACGATATTCTCAAAAGAGACATTTTGTAAACCGGAAATCATCACTCCGTCAACCACAACTAATGGTGGTGAGCCCGATGTTCCACTAGGGGAACT
>CAJWQD010000039.1 GCA_913045135.1 uncultured Flammeovirgaceae bacterium
ACTAATCCTTATTTTTCTTAACTTCTTCTATCTCCCTAAATATTTTTTCAAAAACTTTCGGCATTTGATTAAGTACAAATTTGTACACGCCTCTCCTTAAATAACGTCTCCCAAAAGCCGTATTTTTTTTATTCTTTACTTTCCTAAGAGATTTTTTAGGGGAGCTGAACCAATAATACCCTAATCCTATTACGAATGTGCCCAAACTAATACCCAATAGTCTCGAGTACCATTTCCTTTCAAATTTCTTCGAAGCCCGATTCAATTCTGATAGTAAAAGATCTTCGTTTGAATTCAATTGAGCCTTCAAATGATCATATTTAATAGAGTGTTTGCTCATAGATTTTTTGTATAGCTAGATTCAATGATTATTCTCTCCAACCAATTTTGGATTTTCCTGAATCTAAATATCCATACAAACAGGATAATCATTAATAAAAAAAATCCACTCGCAATGAAGTATCCCCAATAAGCACTCATTAAAAACTCATTAAAAACAACTGCTATACCCAACGATAAAAAAATCAGCATTAGTAGAGACAAGATTCCTAGGGCAAAAATATAAATCAAGAGAGATAAAAACGTTGATAATTTGGAAATTAACTCAAGTTTTACCTGATCGGCTTTGATCTTTATAAGTGAAATTATTTTATCTATCAAGGGATTCACTCTCAAAACTTTTAAGAAAAACTAACTGTTTTTCTTGATGTTTGTTCTTCATTTATGCTAAAATAAGTCATATCAAGCATATTAACGCTTGAGCTCTTGAATTGTTAACCAGCTCATTAAACCCATACCAATCTTTATAGCGTCCTCGTCAATATTAAAATCAGGAGTATGTACACCCGATATGATAGATTTATTTTCATTTCGTGTCCCCAACCTATAAAAGCACCCTTCAACATTTTGAGAATAAAAAGAAAAATCCTCTGATGCCATCCATAAATCTAAATTGACCACATTTTCTATCCCTAGATATTCTTGAGCAGCTGATATATTTCTTTCAGTAAAAGCAGGATCATTGAATAAATATGGATAGCCCTTCTCAATTCTCACTTTACACTTGGCTCCCATGGATACAGCAATACCCTCTGCCATTTTAGTGATCAATACCAAGGCCTCTGCCCTCCATGTTTCATCAAAAGTTCTAAAAGTTCCTGCAACATTGACAAAATCTGGTATAACATTGGTAGTTGCTTTGCTCGATATATCTCCAAAAGAAAGTACAGATGGCATCTTTGGACTAGCCTTTCGGCTAACAATCTGCTGTAAAGCGATCAAAATATGACTAGTAATGATTACTGGATCCACGAGTTTTTCAGGCATTGCCGCATGCCCCCCTTTTCCCTCAATTGTAAGGTAAATCTCATCAGAACTTGCCATATACTTACCAGGACGAAAACCTACTTTCCCTACTTCAATAAAAGGCATGACATGCTGTCCCAAAATAGTTTTAGGAATAGGGCCCTCTAAAATTCCCTCTTTAATTAACAAGGATGCACCACCAGGTGCCTTCTCCTCACCAGGTTGAAAAATGAATTTCACACTTCCCTTAAACTCAGATTTTAATTGGTATAAAATTTTTGCCACGCCAAGCAAACATGAGGTATGGACATCATGTCCACAAGCATGCATAATACCATCGTATTTGGATTTATATTCTACTTCAGTTTTTTCGAAAATAGGAAGTGCATCTATATCTGCTCTCAGGGCTATATTTTTCCCTTCACCCGATCCTTCAAGCAAAAAAGTAACTCCTGTTTTAACAATTCTTTGAACATTTTCTATTCCCATTTCCCTTAGTTTGCTCTCAATAAAATCTGCCGTTTGGTATTCCTTGAAAGATAATTCAGGATGCTCATGTAAATGTCTTCTGTATGTCTTAATCTCTTCAAAAAAAGATTCAGACATTGTTTTAATGCTGTTTACTAGATTATTCATCAATTACTTTAATAGGAATTTTTTCCGCAATTACTATCGATTTGGGAAACATCTTTTTAATATCATTTAAAAACCTCGTAGCGGCTAGCTTTTCATAAAATGCGCCGATTTTTATTCTATAATTGGGTTGATTATAGGTCAAACTAATGGGTACCTCTGGGAAAACATCTTGACAATAATTATGAATATCAAGGGCTTCATCTCTATTAATATTGGAGTAGACTTGGATAACAAATCCATCTCTTACATTAAGCTTTTTATTTTGAATAACTATTAAATTACTGATACTATCGATTTCTTTGGTTATGTGCCCATATAATCTGACTGGCTCTTTCAAAATTTTCGAAACTGATGGTATATCTTTTACCTTGGGTAACTCCATACGATACACAGCTAAGTCTTCACTATAAGGACTGCTTACCGGTTTACTAGTTTTACAAGCCAGCGCAAGTATTGGAAAAAAAAAGATCAGTCTATAAGTATGCATTTATTTGATTTCAAGTCATCTTCTACCAATTTATACTTGATATCTTTTTTAACCTTTCCATCAGTATACTTAACAGATATTCTTGCATTTCTGCTCGCTATTTTCTGAGTTTTTATTGGTGCCGTCTTCGCCATTTGATTGCCATTAGATTTTTGATAGGACAATGCTGATTTGGTCTCTGCCTTTGATTCTTGGTATTTCTGAGACGATTTAGATTGATTAGCCTCCTTAACCTCGTGCTCATTTTGAATTGGAATTTCTGATTTTACCAATAATGACATCGTTTCTTGATTGACTTTACCAATAAAAAGTTTAAACATTTCAAAGCCCTCAAATTTATAAATAAGTAGAGGATCTTTTTGCTCATAAACTGCATTTTGTACAGACTGTTTTAAGTCATCCATATCTCTTAAATGCTCTTTCCAAAGTTGATCAATAATGGCGACTGTAATGATTTTTTCCATCTCTGAAATTACAATCATACCACTTGAATTCACTGATTCTTGTAAGTTGACACTCACCCCTATTTGTTTGATACCATCTGTAAAAGGAATCATAATATTTTGAACCACAGCCCCTCTATTTTTCAATAATTGCTTGAGCAAGGGAAGGGTTTTGTTCACAATTAATTGATTTTTTAATAAGTAGGAAGCATATGCCTCATCATATAACTTTTCTGCCAATGCAGATTCTGATGTTTTCTGTAATTCTTCGGCACTCATTTGAAAATCTATTCCCAAATTACTGATCGTCTGAAGTTTTAGTTCGTCTGGATTATTTACTTCCTTATTAATTTGAGCCATGTCTTCACAAAGATCATAAAGCATGTTCATAATGTCGAATTGCAATCGCTCACCATACAATGCATTTTTTCTACGTTTATAGATGACTTCTCTTTGCGAATTCATGACATCATCGTATTCAAGTAATCTTTTTCTGGTTGCAAAATTATTCTCCTCAACCTTCTTTTGCGCTCTTTCTATGGACTTGGTAATCATACTGTGCTGAATTACCTCACCTTCTTTGAGGCCCAGCCTATCCATAATTTTGGCCATACGATCTGAGCCAAAAAGACGCATCAAATTGTCTTCAAGTGATACAAAAAATTGTGAAGACCCCACATCTCCTTGTCTTCCTGACCGCCCACGTAACTGACGATCAACACGTCTGGATTCATGACGCTCCGTTCCGATGATTGCCAAGCCTCCTGCTGCCTTTGACTCTGGAGTTAGTTTTATATCTGTACCTCGACCCGCCATATTAGTAGCAATGGTTACCGTCCCTGATTTTCCTGCTTCTCCAACAACGTCAGCCTCCTTGGCATGCTGCTTTGCATTCAATACTTGATGCTTTATGTTTTTTAACTTTAACATCCTACTGAGCAACTCGGATATTTCCACTGATGTGGTACCTACCAAAACGGGTCTTCCTAAAGCAATCAACTCAGTTACTTCCTCAACGACTGAATTAAACTTTTCACGAATAGTTTTATAAACCTTATCCTCCATATCTTTTCGAACGATAGGTCTGTTGGTAGGACACACGACCACATCCAATTTATAAATATCCCAAAATTCTCCAGCTTCTGTCTCTGCAGTACCCGTCATTCCAGCAAGTTTGTGATACATTCTAAAATAATTTTGCAAAGTAATAGTTGCATAGGTCTGAGTGGCATCTTCTACTTTAACATTTTCCTTAGCCTCTATAGCTTGATGTAATCCATCGGCATACCTCCGACCTTCCATTACTCGACCTGTCTGCTCATCGACAATTTTCACTTTCGAATCCACAACGATATATTCCGTATCTTTCTCATAAAGACAATAAGCCCTTAAAAGTTGGTTGACTGAATGAATCCGTTGAGACTTAATATTATAATCTTGAATAATGGTATCCTTTGCTTTCAATTTCTCATTTTCATCTATTGTCGTATCCTCCTCGAGCTTACTGATCTCTATGGCAATATCAGGTAAAATAAAAAAAGTAGCATCTTCCCCATCTTTCGTGATGAGATCGATCCCTTTTTCAGTTAAATTTATTGAATTATGCTTTTCATCAATTGTGAAAAATAAAGTTTCGTCTGCCTCAGGCATCATTTTTTGATTATCCTGTAAATAAATATTTTCTGTTTTCTGTAAGACTTGACGCATGCCGGGCTCACTTAAAAACTTTATCAAAGGCTTATATTTGGGTAACCCTCTAAACGACCTAAATAATGGTAAACCTGCCTCCTTATCATTATTTTCCTTAATTAATTTCTTGGCCTCATTAAGGTAATCTGATGTTAATTTGCGTTGGGCATCAACCAGTCTTTGCAACCTTGGCTTCAATTCGTAAAATTCATGCTCATCTCCTTTAGCTATGGGCCCGGAAATAATCAGAGGTGTTCGTGCATCGTCTATTAGAACAGAATCTACCTCATCAACCATTGCAAAATGATGTTTGCCCTGAACCAATTCTTCTGTTGATCTTGCCATATTATCTCTTAAATAATCAAACCCAAACTCATTGTTGGTTCCGTAGATGATATCTTTTCGATAAGCCGCCCGGCGTTCAGCAGAATTGGGAGCATATTTATCTATACAATCCACCGTTAATCCATGAAATTCAAATAAAGGAGCATTCCATTCGGAATCCCTTTTGGCCAAATAGTCATTTACAGTTACTATGTGTACTCCACGGCCAGCTAGTGCATTGAGAAAGGCGGGCAACGTTGCAACTAAAGTTTTACCTTCACCCGTTGTCATTTCAGAAATTTTCCCTTGATGAAGTACTACTCCCCCAACCAATTGGACATCATAATGAATCATATTCCATTCAATATCGGTCCCGGCAGCCAGCCATTTATTGTACCAAATCGCCTGATCTCCTTTAATCTCGACATTACTCTTCACCTTGGAAATTTGAACATCGAAATCAGATTTCATAACAGTAAGTTGTCTTTTTTCTGAAAATCTTCTTGCCGTTTCTTTCACCACAGCAAAGGCCTGTGGAAGAATATCATTTAAAACAAGCTCTAATTGCCCATTCCTCTCTAATTCTAGGAAATCAATCTTTTTAAAAATATCGTCCTTTTGACCGAGGTCTAAATCTGGATTATTATTTACTTTTTCGTGTAAGTCCTCAAGCTCATCATCAATCATTTTTAAGCTATCCTTAATTAACGTTTTTAATCCCTCTGTTCGAGTCCTCAATTCGTCATCAGAAATTTTCTCTAACTTTAAAAATTCGATATTGATGAGATCCACATAAGGCAATAACAACTTTAAATCACGATCTGCCTTAGTCCCAAAAACTTTGCCAACACCTTTTGTAATCCAATCAAACATATTCTTTATATTAATTGCAAAATTAGCTTAAAGCTAATGTTTTTAAGTGATCTTATTAGTAAATTAAACATCAATACTCCCCTCAAAAACTTTTGTCGCTCGCCCAGCTAAATAAATCTCTCTAAAGCTTTTCCCTACTTTGACAAAGCTAACAAATAGATGCCCCCCTCTTGATTCTATAGTTATCGGGCTCCCCATCTCAAAGGCGTATGCTGCTACTATGGCTGATGCTGTTGCACCCGTTCCACAGGAAAGAGTTTCAGTCTCCACCCCCCTTTCATAAGTCCTCACTTTCAATAATTCATGATCTATTTCCACAAAATTAACATTGGTCCCTTCGGGAGCAAATTCTTTTGAGTATCGTACCTGAACACCCTCACCGTTTACATCTATTTTTTCAATATTATGAACAAATGTAACGTAATGAGGAGACCCGTTATTGACGAAAAAATAGTTCTCTCCCAATGCAATCTCATCGAGGTCTTGTAAACTAAAATATACCAGCCCCTCTTTAAAAAAAGCATCATGTACCCCATGATGAGTACTAAATGTAGCTTGATTATGTATGATTCCCAAGTCTCTTGCAAACTGAACAGCACATCTACTGCCATTGCCACATAAGCTTTGGCTTGCATCGGAATTAAAGTAAACCATCTCGAAATCAAGACTTGAATGATTTTCAAGTAAAATAAGTCCATCCGCTCCTATACCGAACTTAGTTTTTGTCAACTGACGTATTAAATCTAAGTTCCTCTTTGGAAAAAAGTTCGTACGATTATCAATAAGCACAAAATCATTACCAGTACCTTGATATTTTGTAAATGAAATTTTCATGTTTTCCAGAAATAAAAAAAGTCAACTTAAAAGTCGACTTTTTTTTTATCATTAAAAATAAAGAGAATTAAATTTTATCCTTTATTCGGGCTGCTTTACCTTTTAAATCTCTTAAATAATATAATTTTGCTCTCCTAACATTACCGCTTCTCAAGATCTCTATTTTATTAATATTGGGTGATTCCGTTGGAAATATTCTTTCAACTGCAATGCCATTTGATATTTTTCTAACCGTAAATGTTTCCCCACTGCTATTGCGGTTCTTGATTTGTAACACAACCCCCTGAAACTGTTGAATCCTTTCTTTGCTTCCTTCTTTAATTTTGTAATGCACATTTATAGTATCTCCAGGACCAAAAAGAATTTGTTTATCTTTTTTCCGACTGTTTTGCTCTTCGATATACTTTATTAAAACACTCATAATTCTACTTTTTTTACCTGAGTTCTCGTTTAAAGTGGACAAATATAAAAAGAATAATAATCTCGTGCTTAGAATTGGAAATAATAAACTGAAATTTTTCCCAGTTGAGTACTGTTTATACATTGGATAAAACAATCCAAAGACACTTTGACAATTTACTCATGTTCGAAAAATCAAAGTGTCTTCTCCAAATCTATTTTTTGTCATCTACTTCCTCATATTCGACGTCACTGACGTCTTGGTCAGTCTTACCCTCTCCTTCAGAGGTCTCCTGACTAGGTCCAGATCCAGCACTTGAAGCTTCAGCAGTAGCTTGGGCCGCATAGATTTCCTGAGAAGCACTTTCCCAAACTTTGTTGAGGGCTTCCGTCGCTAAATCTATAGCAGCCAAATCTCCACTCGCGTGAACTTCCTTCAATTTAGCCAAAGCTTCATCAATAGGCTTTTTATTCTCTTCAGAGATCTTATCTCCATAATCTTTTAATTGTTTTTCAGTTTGGAAAATCAGTGAGTCTGCAGCATTGAGCTTCTCGACTTTTTCTTTCTCAATTTTGTCAGTTTCAGCATTGGCCTGGGCCTCTTGCTTCATTTTCTCTATTTCCTCATCACTGAGTCCTGATGAAGCTTCAATTCTAATTTTTTGCTCTTTGCCAGTTCCCTTATCTTTTGCCGATACATTCAAAATTCCGTTTGCATCAATGTCAAAAGTAACTTCTATTTGGGGAACTCCGCGGGGTGCCGGAGGAATGCCATCTAAATGGAATTTGCCAATCGTTCGATTATCTTTAGCCATTGGACGCTCACCTTGTAAAACATGAATTTCTACTGAGGGTTGACTGTCAGCCGCCGTAGAAAATACTTCTGATTTTTTACTTGGAATGGTCGTATTTGCCTCTATCAGCTTCGTCATCACATCACCCATCGTGGCTATTCCCAACGAAAGTGGAGTAACATCGAGTAATAACACATCTTTTACTTCCCCCGTTAAAACCCCTCCTTGAATAGCTGCTCCTATGGCTACTACTTCGTCTGGATTAACCCCTTTTGAGGGTTTTTTGCCAAAAAATTTCTCTACTTCCTCCTGAATTTTGGGGATTCTGGTAGAACCTCCCACTAAAATAACCTCATCTATGTCACCAGTCGACAAGTTAGCATCGCTCAAAGCCTTCTTTACAGGATCCATAGATCTGCGCACCAAATTATCAGCTAATTGCTCGAAAATCGCTCTCGACAAAGATCTTACTAAGTGTTTAGGAATCCCATCAACAGGCATGATGTAAGGTAAGTTAATCTCTGTGCTACTTGAACTTGACAATTCTATTTTTGCTTTCTCAGCAGCTTCTTTGAGACGCTGCAGTGCCATCGGATCTTTTCTAAGATCTATATTTTCATCCTTAATGAACTCTTCTGCCAACCAGTCGATAATGATGGCATCAAAATCATCTCCTCCTAAATGAACATCTCCGTTGGTAGATTTTACCTCGAAAACACCTTCCCCCAATTCTAAAATGGAAATATCAAAAGTTCCACCTCCTAAGTCATATACCGCTATCTTCATATCGGCATTCTTTTTATCTAAGCCATATGCCAGCGCAGCAGCCGTGGGCTCATTAATGATTCTCTTGACTTCCAATCCTGCGATCTGACCAGCTTCTTTTGTCGCTTGACGCTCAGCATCATTGAAATAAGCAGGTACTGTAACCACCGCCTCGGTCACCTCTGTTCCTAAAAAGTCCTCTGCAGTTGATTTCATCTTCTGAAGAATCATCGCTGATAGCTCTTGTGGAGTGTAGTTTCGATCTCCTATTTTTACCCGAACTACATCATTGGTTCCTGACTCAAGGTTATAGGAAATATGTTTCATTTCCTTTTTAACATCAGAAAACTGTTTCCCCATGAATCTTTTAACAGAACTAATAGTGTGTTCAGGATTCGTAATTGCCTGCCTTTTAGCAGGATCTCCTACCTTACGTTCTCCATTACCTCCGTCGAGGAATGCTAAGATTGATGGTGTCGTTCTTCGACCTTCGCTATTTTGTATCACGACCGGTTCGTTTCCTTCCATCACGGCAACACAAGAATTTGTAGTGCCCAAGTCTATGCCTATGATTTTACCCATTTCTGTTTTGTTTGTATTTTTATATCTTTCTAAGATTGTTTACAATGCTTGTGCCAAAAGTTTTTTACTGACACAATGTCAGCGATTCTTCTCAGTTCAAAATAAGATTAAGACAAGAATTCTTCCCTTTTTATTATTATCTGCTCTAAGTGTCATGCTGCCTTAATTAATTACTTGCAAACAGATCCCAAAATAATGATAAAAAATTAAGCTAAATATTATTACTTTGCGATTCACTCGAAGTGCATGTCTCTAGCTGAAGAAATAAAAAAAAGAAAGACATTTGGTATTATCGCACACCCTGATGCGGGCAAAACTACTTTAACTGAAAAACTCTTACTTTTTGGTGGAGCGATACAAAAAGCAGGAGCTGTGAAGTCGAATAAAATAGATATGGCGACGCGCTCCGATTGGATGGCCATTGAAAAGCAGAGAGGAATTTCTGTAGCAACCTCAGTGATGGGATTTGAGTATAAAGACCTAAAAATAAATATTTTAGACACACCAGGACACCAAGATTTCGCAGAGGACACTTACCGCACTTTGACAGCTGTAGACAGCGTTATCATGGTTATTGACTGTGTCAAGGGGGTAGAAAAACAGACAATAAAACTCATGGAAGTTTGTCGGATGCGGAAGACTCCCGTCCTTTGCTTTATCAATAAACTCGATAGAGAGGGGCGAGATCCATTTGAACTAATTGATGAAATTGAGGATGAGCTCAAAATAAATGTACAACCCCTGACATGGCCAATTGGTATGGGAAAATCACTCAGAGGAGTCTATAATTTTTATGAAAAGAACATCAATCTGTTCGAACCAAGTAAAAATAAACGAATAGATGATTTAGTAAATATTAAGAATATTAATGATCCTGAATTAGAAGTACATCTACCCCTTTCTCCTTTGTCTCAACTAAGGGAGGACATTGAATTAATAAATGGTGTTTATGACCCTTTTGATCAAAAGGCTTACCTTTCCGGAGATTTAGCTCCCGTTTTTTTTGGAAGTGCTGTCTCAAATTTTGGGATAAGGGAATTACTAGATTGCTTTACAGAAATAGCCCCAAATCCCAAACCAAGAGATACAGAGAGTCGAATGATTCCCCCAATAGATCCTAAATTCTCAGGATTTATATTTAAGATTCATGCTAATATGGATCCTCGTCATCGAAATAGAATTGCTTTCATAAGAATTTGTTCTGGAAAATTTAAACGGGGTAATAACTATTATCATGTAAGAAATGATAAAAAATACCGATTTTCAAATGCGACAGCTTTTATGGCGCAACAAAAAGAAACCATAAATGAAGCTTTCCCCGGAGACATCATTGGTTTATACGATACAGGAAATCTTAAAATAGGAGACACTCTCAATGAGGGTGAAAAATCTCTATATAAAGGGATACCAAGTTTCTCACCTGAGCTATTTATGGAAGTTATAAATCTAGACGCAATGCGATCCAAACAACTTGAAAAGGGATTGAAGCAGCTCATGGATGAAGGTGTAGCCCAACTTTTTACCTATGAAATGGGTGCCAAAAAAGTAGTAGGCACTGTTGGTGGACTTCAATTTGAAGTACTCCAATATCGATTACTCAATGAGTATAATGCCAAGGTAAGTTTTTCCCCTATCAATATTTACAAAGCCTGTTGGATCAATGCTAAGGACAAAAATAAATTAGATGCTTTTATAAAAGATAAATATCGACATATTGCAAGAGATAAAGATGATAAACTTGTCTTTATGGCTGAATCTAAATCATGGCTTCAAATGGTGGAAGATAATTTTGTAAACATCCAATTTCATTCAATAAGTGAATTTTAAATTAAATTGATCTATCCCAAAACAATATATGAGGACAACCATTTGTTGGTAGTTAACAAACCCATTGGCTGGCTAGTGCAAGGTGATAAAACAGGTGATCCCACCTTAATTGATTGGAGCAAAAACTATATTAAAAACAAATACAAAAAGCCAGGTGACGTATTTCTCAATCCAGTTCACCGCTTGGATCGACCGGTAAGTGGATTGGTCATTTTTGCTAGAACCTCCAAGGCTTTGACCCGACTAACTGCCCTTTTCAGAGATCAACTTATACAAAAAACTTATGTCGCCGTTGTGAAGTCAAGACCCCAAAAACTAAATGGTTCCTTAATCCACTGGTTAGTGAAAGATAAAAGGAAGAATGTTACTAAAGCTTATAATCGGAATAAGGGCATTGGTAAAAAATCAATATTAAGATACCAAACTTTGATATATGAAGGTGGGCATTCTATATTATTAATAAAACCAGAAACAGGGCGTCCACATCAAATTCGGGTCCAATTAGCAAAAATGCTTTGCCCAATCCAAGGAGATTTAAAATATGGCTATGCCATGCCCAATACTGATAAAAGTATTTGCCTGCACGCGCTCAAAATTGAACTTGAACACCCGATAATTAAAGAAAAAATCTCCTTCAGTGCTACACCCCAGGGAGTTCATTGGAAAAATCATCTAATTACAATAAATGAGCTGGATAAATAGGCTAAAAGAAAAATGGAAAGTGAAGAATTCTGGCCAATTTGCCTTGATTCTGATTGTTTTCGCTCTAACTGGATCCACAGTTTTGATAATCAAAAGACCAATTGTTGATTATTTTACGATAGATGGAGAAAAAAGTACGATATTTAATGTCATCTATCTCATTTGCATCCTGCCCATATACAATATTATTTTGCTTTTTTATGGCTCTCTTTTGGGCCAATTTGACTTTTTTTGGAACTATGAAAAAAAAATGATCAATCGATTCAGACGCAAAAAAGGAAGACAAAAAAATAAAAAATAAATGACCGCGATTCTGTGTCTAGGCTAAGTGTTCGCAAAATGTATGAATGAATATTTTAAGTAGACCTATTTCAAGGTCTAAAAATGAATGATGTGAATTTACTAATATCACATTCTTGAAATGAAAAATAATTTATTTAAATATCTTTCTCTTTGGGGTGTATTTATGCTCTATTTTATTTTTTACAGAACTGTATTTATTTTCTACAATATATCGGCATTAACTGATGTCTCTATCAGTACATTATTACTAAGTTATTTATATGGAATGAAGCTGGATCTTTCTTTTTCAGGCTACATGATGTTGATCCCTTCACTTATACTAGCTGCATCTCCTATCATTGGTTCGAGGGTATCTTCAAGCATGCTTATTGGATCCATCACTATTATACTTACAGCAGTTTCTATTATCGAAATAATAGACATGCAAGTATATTCTTACTGGGGGGAAAAGTTTGATGCCATGCATTTAAGGTATCTTAATGATCCCAAACAAATCACTAATTCGATTACTTTCAAAACATTGATATTTCCCACATTCCTAAGTTTATTTTTATTTTATTCTCATATTAAAGTAACTACTCGCTTGGTTAGTAGATTTTCATTTGATTTTAAAAAGAACTACTCCTGGCACAACTCTTTATTTTTTTTTACTTTGATAGCATTATCTCTCATTCCTATTAGAGGTGGTTTCAGTATTTTCCCTTTCAGATTGGGTATCCCGATTAATGTAGGTGCCGTTTATTTCGATAAGAATAAAATGGCCGTAAATCATGCAGCAGTCAATGCTCCGTGGAATTTTTTTTATTCAATAAAAAAAGCCTCAAAAATTGATAGGTATAACGATCTCATACCTGAGCATATTGCTTCGGGACTTTTTAATAAAATCAACGGTTCTCAAACGAAGGGAAAGCCTTATCTCTCGCTACTCAACACAACTCATCCTAATATTTTACTCATTGTGCTCGAGAGTTTTACTGCAAAAGGAATTGAAGTATTGGGAGGAGCTAAGTCTGTCACCCCACATCTCAATAAACTCAGTAAGGAAGGTGTTTTATTCTCACAATTTTATGCTTCAGGACATCGTTCAAACAGAGGAATTGGTAGCCTATTTAGTAGCTATCCTGGATTACCTTATAATGCCATTATTGAAAATCCATTTAAAAGTGAAAAGTTACCCCACCTGATAAAATCCATCAAAGCAGAGGGTTATCATACTGCATTTTACTATGGCGGTGAAATTGATTTTGCTAACTTTAGAGCTTATTTCAATCAAGGAAGAGCAGATAAAATTGTAAGTAAGTTAGACTTTGATTTTTCTAGTAACAATAACAAATGGGGCATTCATGATGGTATCGTCTTCGATACTTTATTTAATGATCTCGATAAAGAGGCAACGCCGTTTTTCTACACCTTATTTACATTAAGCAGTCATGAGCCTTATGATATTCCCATCGAACCAATCTTTGGCTCTGACAGTAATGAAAACAGCTTCAAAAGTGCCATGCATTATACTGACGCTTGTCTAGGAAAATTCATTGAACAGGCGAAAAAAACTAATTGGTGGGATTCAACATTAATCGTGATCACGGCTGATCATGGTACTACCCAAATCAATAATACATCCAATGGTCAAAAAGAAACCTTTCATATCCCCTTGTTATGGCTAGGAGGAGCACTTACTTTAACTGACACGGTAATCTCAAATGTCAGCTGCCAATTGGACTTAGCACCAACCTTATTGGCCCAATTAAACATCAATGCTCCTGAATATGTATATGGCAGAAATATACTATCCACAAATTATCAATCACGAGCTTATTACAGCTATGGAGATGGATTTGGGATCGTGTCGGATTCAATTTCACAAATTTACAATAGCGAAATTGATGCCTACACATATCAATATCCCTCTGATAGTTTACCCGATTATGGAAGAGCCATTTATCAAATTATTTCCAATGACTTTCTTTCTAAATAAAATATATTATTAAGGTATTTATATATTTATAAAGTACTTTATGCAAATAAAAAGTAGACTCAAAACAATTAACTGTCAAAATACCTATTCTGTGATTTTTTCTGCTAAAACCGTTACCTTATTGTTTAATATCTCAACGACTCCACCATCAACTTCTATTTGTACCTCTTCTGTCTTATTGCTGACAGTCTTGACAAAAGCAATATGACCCTTACCCAATGTCGAAACTAAAGCTGCATGATTGTTTAAAATCTGAAAAGATCCATCAGTACCTGGAAATGTAGCACTTATGACTTCACCTTCAAATACCTTTTTATCCGGAGTTACAATTTCAATGAACATATCTTAAGCTACCTCAGCTAATAATTTTTCACCTTTTTCAACTGCCTGCTCGATAGTTCCTACCAAATTGAATGCCGCTTCTGGTAAATTATCATGCTTTCCATCCATAATTTCATTAAACCCTTTGATGGTTTCATTGATATCAACTAGTTGCCCTGGCAAACCTGTAAATGCTTCTGCTACATGGAAAGGCTGTGATAAGAATCTCTGCACACGTCGTGCTCTATGAACGATCAATTTATCCTCATCACTTAGCTCATCCATACCTAATATGGCAATAATATCTTGTAGTTCTTTATATCTTTGAAGTAACACTTTTACGTTTTGAGCACAAGTGTAATGCTCATCTCCTAAAATTTCAACACTCATGATTCTTGAAGTAGAGTCCAGAGGATCCACTGCAGGATAAATTCCCAAATCTGAAATTTTTCTTGAAAGTACAGTAGTAGCATCTAAATGAGAAAACGTCGTGGCTGGCGCAGGATCTGTTAAATCATCCGCTGGAACATAAACGGCCTGAACTGAAGTAATAGAACCATTCTTTGTAGAGGTGATCCTTTCTTGCATCACTCCCATTTCGGTCGCTAAAGTAGGTTGATATCCCACAGCTGAGGGCATTCTTCCAAGTAGTGCCGATACTTCTGAACCTGCTTGAGTAAATCTAAAAATGTTATCTACAAAAAAGAGAATATCTCGACCTTTTCCTGTGCCATCCCCATCACGGAAATACTCAGCAATAGTCAATCCTGATAAGGCTACCCGAGCTCTGGCTCCCGGAGGCTCATTCATCTGCCCAAAAACAAAAGTAGCTTTAGACTCTTTCAAGTTTGTTGTAGTTACCTTGGATAAATCCCAGCCCCCGTTCTCCAACGATTCTTTAAAATCATCTCCATAACTTACAATTCCTGCTTCGATCATTTCCCTCAGTAAGTCATTACCTTCTCTAGTTCGCTCACCCACACCTGCAAAAACAGATAGTCCAGAGTAGGCTTTTGCTATATTATTGATCAACTCTTGAATTAATACCGTTTTTCCAACACCCGCACCACCAAATAACCCAATTTTACCCCCTTTGGCATAAGGCTCAATTAGGTCAATTACTTTTATTCCAGTAAAAAGTACTTCGGAAGCAGTAGATAAATCTGCGAATGCAGGGGGCTCTCTGTGTATAGGCAATCCTTTTTTACCTTCCGGCTGAGGCAACCCATCTATAGCCTGCCCAACAACATTAAAAAGTCGTCCTTTGATGTCATCTCCAATGGGCATTTGAATTGGTAAACCTGTATCGCTCACAATTTGACCTCTTCTCATTCCGTCAGTTGCATCCATTCCGATGGTTCTCACTGTATTTTCTCCAAGATGTTGTTGTACCTCTAAGACAACTACTGTACCATCTTCACGTTTGATTTCGAGGGCGTCTAATATTTTTGGCAGCTTACCACCATCAAAACGCACATCTACTACTGGGCCAATTATTTGTGTAATTTTTCCTTGGTTTGCCATTATTTTGCAGATAAAATAATATTTAAATATTTGCCTGTAAAATTAGGCTAAAAATTAATAGATGACAAAGTTGATTTGATAAACTTATTGTTACTAAAAAAAATAGATTTAGACTTTGCTTCAAGGTATATTTAACTTTTGTAACCCCTTTTCAAATTTAATTTTTCAATAAATATATGTTTCAAGAAAATTTAAAAAATTTAATTCAAGGGTTAAACTTTTATTTGAGGCAAGAAGAGTTTCTAATGGTGCTCGTTGGTGAATCAAGCACTGGAAGACTCTTTTTTTAAATTAATTCGAGGTGAAATCATCTAAAAACAGTTTCTTAAGAAAATTAAAATAAGGCTTTTCGGTACGCAAAATGCACCTTGTTTCAAAAACAAAAAAAATCTCTTTCATTATATGAGCCAAGAACTCAAGCTGTCATTGGCACAATGGTCTCTCCAAAAAGCTTTCCAATCGGGGACTTTGGATCCTATTTTATTTGCCAAAATTTCTAAAAAGGTATTTGATACTCATGCAGTAGAATATGTGAGCAGTTTCTTTTCAGATAAGGGCAATGACGACAGTTTTTTGATCAGTATGAAGGATCGATTTGATGAGCACGAAGTTCAAAACTTTCTCATATTGGTGGATAATGAAGACTATTTGGGAGATGAGGATAATAAATTGAGGAAAAAGGCCATTGAAAACCATTAATTATGGATCCATAAGGCGAAAATTATGGATTGCCATTCAGTTATAGTCAATACCCTCTGAGCGGCTGACCCCTCTATTTTCAAAGCCTCTTTGATAGATGGCCTGACTCGGCTTTCAACATACGCAGCAAAGAAAACATCAATATTTTATGTGAAACTCATTGTTTGCTCAGTTCAGATGCCCAATTTATCACCTCAATCATCAAAGAAATCAATCTACCTAATCTAAGTACCTCACCCGATTTTGGGAATTGGTATCTGAGAGCGGAATGGGGAAGTACGCAAGACGAATCTTGCATTAAAATCTATAATCCATACCTTGGATTAGAAATCATGTTACCCTATGCTCGAGGAGTCAGCGCCAAAGCTTATAACTTTAACCAAAACGGGGTAAATCGTGATTTTGAATATGAGAGAATGCTTCTTTTACTAAAAATATGAATTTTAATGAGCACATTGGTATCGAATACGAGGGTGTAGAACCTAGTGAAGATGATGGTATTAGGGCAACAAAAAAATACCTAGAGGATAGTTGGGAAAAGTTTAAATTTAATTATCCCACTTATTTTAGTTTTCTT
>CAJWQD010000040.1 GCA_913045135.1 uncultured Flammeovirgaceae bacterium
CCAAGTAATAATTTGCCGATGGTTAGGATGATTTATTTTTTTTTGTTTTTCGGTTTTTACGTGTTTCAATAAAACTTTTTATAAAAGAAAACAACGCTAATATACTTGTAACTTCCATTAAAGTAATTCGAAATATTGCTTGATAATGGTCTCTTTCAAATGACCCTATTAAAGGTTTTAGTAAACCAATTATTATTAATAATGTTAATAAAACTGCTACATGGGCTCCTAATTTATCTTCATTTTTAACTCTTTTATTAAGTATTAGAAGGCATAAACCAACAAATACAGGGATGAGAGCTGTTATTGGTCGACTCTCATTTATGAGGTAACTCCAAGAACCCATGGATATTAGAATTATTGAGTTTATTAGGCTTAAAATAAATGGTTTCATAATTATTTAAATTTCGTTTTCAGATAATATAATTAAT
This sequence comes from uncultured Flammeovirgaceae bacterium, assembly GCA_913045135.1. GTDB lineage: Bacteria > Bacteroidota > Bacteroidia > Cytophagales > Cyclobacteriaceae > UBA4465. Next base: position 432 of record CAJWQD010000040.1, read on the forward strand.
TGCAAAATAATTGTTTGATGAATTAAACTTTAGTGATAATTTGAATTTACAAAACTAAAGATTACTTTTTTCAAACTCTATTTGTTTAATGTTTAATAAAAATAAATATGTGTATTGTTAAAATGGCCTTAAAGTATGGATTAAAAATCAATTGTCAATTGAGTCTTTCGATCTTTTTTTAGATCAAAGTTAGATAGACTGAGTCCGAGCAGTCGAATGCCTGCTTCATGTAACAAGTCCTGGTTAAGTAAAGATTTGACTAGTATTTGAATTTCTGAAAAATTCACAATACCTTTTTTTTCGGATTTACTTCTTGTTACTTGTTTAAAATTTCCATACTTTATTTTAAGACTAATGGTTCTACTTCGAACAGAATGTAACTGATACCTTCTAAATACTTCTTCAGTGATCGGTTTTAAATTTGATTGGATATCAGATAGGGTCATTAAGTGGTTTGAAAAGGTATTTTCAACACTTATTGATTTTCTTTTTCGATCGGACAGAATGAGTCTATGGTCAATGCCACGTGCCACATTATAATAATAATTTCCCTGCTTACCATATCGTAGACATAAGTCTACTCGTGTTTTTTCTTTTAGTTCTTTGCCAGTAAAAATACCTGCATGTTTCATTCTATCAGCAGTTATTTTGCCAATACCATGGAATTTTTTAATCGGAAGTTTTTCAATAAAAGCCTCTGCATTTTCTGGTAAAATCACATAAAGTCCGTTGGGCTTTTTCATATCAGATGCTATTTTAGCTAAAAATTTATTGAATGAAATGCCTGCAGAGGCAATTAAACCTGTTCGTTCTTTGATTTTTTTCTTGATATCTATAGCGATAAGGGTAGCTGATTTTGGACCAATTTTGGGATGCGTAATATCCAAATAAGCTTCATCTAATGATAAAGGTTCAACTAAATCAGTATATTCATGGAATATACTTATAATTCTATTAGATATTTCTTTATACCGATCAAATCTGGGTTTAACGAAGATAAGTTGAGGACATAATCTTGAAGCAATCCTTGAAGATAGTGCAGATTTTATTCCAAATTTTCGGGCTTCATAACTCGCTGCTGCGATTACACCACCTTCCTTATTCCCCCCAACTGCAACCGGTTTTCCTCTTAAGTTATCGTTATCATTTTGTTCAATAGAAGCATAAAAGGCATCCATATCAATATGTATTATTTTACGCATTTGTTAGATAAAGCCAAAGAAGTTAAAAGTAATCAATTTATCTAATATTTAGCATTTCAAAATTTTATGATTTTCAATGCAAAAACCCATGTAATTACCGTGATGGGTTAAGGAAATGGGAATTTTTTTTTCTTCGTTTACGGATAGTAGTGGTAGTAGATTTTTATCTACAGTAAACTTGACGTTGAGAGGTTTGAAGTATCCAATGATTCTTTCACGAACTGCTTTTTGGTAATATACTTTTTGATGATTCATCCAGATTTTATGTAGAGGTTTTATAGATTCTTGAGCGGCAATGGCCATGACATAGTTGGATGTAATCTTAACCGAGCCAGATAGCTCTTTGGAAGAGAAATTTAAATCATGTGAAAAAGTAATTGTGATGAGTTTGGGATCGAAGGGTTTTAATTTTCGCTTACTTTTGAAAATAGCCTCTTTGGCACTCCAAACTATCCAATAGAGTAGGATAGGATTTATATCTTCTGGATACCTATCACCTTTGGCTTTTATGAAACGCATATGTTTCCATGTCCGCGGGTGTAAAAGCACATCGTTGATATCGACAATATCTATTCCAATCACTCAAGATAAATATAATGTTCTTTTTCATATACAATAAGGCCTGCCTCACCATTTTTACTCGACTCATAGGCATAATCATAACTTTTACCATTTTCAAAAATTTCATACCGTATTGTCCAATGAGTATCACTAATAAAGGTATTTAGATTCGATCCATTTTCAAGCTGAATTTTTAAGAGGTTATCTCCTTTTTTTAAAAAGGGAGATAAATTAAGTGATAAATTTAAATCAGGATTTCCGTCGACGAATTGACTGTCAAAGACAAGTTCATTATTAATAAAAACATAGGCTCTGTTATCTATTTTAGAGAAAGTAATTTCATATTTGCTTGTTTGGTTAATTACAATAATCAAAAAAATAAGCGAAAAGAAACCAATCGATTGCATATAAAATAAATTAAATTAAGGCTTTAAATTCAGTTTATTTTTCTTGCACCTTTCCATTTATAACTTCGATGGCTTGGCCAATAGTACCCATTTTCATGATTGCTTCATCCTCAATCATTATATCATACTTTTCTTCAACATCTAATACAATATCTACAATATGAGCTGAGTTTATCTTTAGATCATTTATCAAATCATGTTCGAGAGTTAAATTTTCTAATATTTCTTTCTCAGGAACATATACTTTAATGATCTCTTTTAATTCATTTTGAATTTGAATTTTATCCATTTTTCCATTTCCTTAAAAGTATAGTGCAATTTAAATCACCAAAACCAAAATTTGCTTTCATGATCGTATTTATTTCCTTCTGAACAGTTTGTTGCGGTATGCAGTTTGGAGATATTTCAGCAGATATTTCGGGATTGATTTCTTTGATGTTATAATTTCCATGTACGAATGATTTTTCCATTTGGATTATTGCAGCAACAAGTTCTATAGATCCTGCCCCAGCAATACAATGCCCAATCATTGATTTTGGTGTATTGATCAAAGGAAAATTTTGTTGTTTCCGATTGAGTCCTACTATCCAGTTTTTAATTTCAGTAACATCACCTTTAGTACCTGTTAGGTGGCCACTAATAAGATCTATTTCATCACTGGTTATTTTTGATTGGGCCAATGTATTTTTCATACAATTGATTACGGCACTTGAATTAGGAGCAGTCATACTCCCGCCATTTCGAAACCCTCCCGAATTTACATCTGTACCTAAAATTTCAGCATAAATCTTTGCATTCCTTTCTTGTGCACTTTCTAAGGTCTCCAAGATCAGTGTGCCTGATCCACCACCAGGAACAAAGCCTACACTTGTTTTACACAATGGACGTGATCCTTGTTGAGGATTATCATTTGAATCACTTGTAAGAATACGCATCGGATCGAAGGCTCCCCAAATTAATATACCGTCCCCTTCAGTACTACCACAGAGCATTCTTTTTGCTTTACCTAACTTGAGATGTTCAAATCCCAAAAGAACAGATTCACTGCCAGTGATGCAAGCAGATGAATTTGATAGTATTCTATTACCTAAACCCAAAATTTTGTTAAGATAGGCTGCTGTCCCGCTACTCATACTTTGAGGGATAATACTTGAACCCAAACGTCTACTTTTTCCTTCTAATATGATTTCTACGGTCTTTTGATTGAAGCTATCCATTGCAAGTGCACCTGACCCAAAAATCATTCCTGAATCATAATCAACAAGTTCATGATTTTTTTTGAGACCGGCATCTTTCCAAGCTTCAAGGCCGGATAGACAGCCATAGATAATGGCCTTATTTTTTAATTTATTTTGGTAATAATCATCAAAGTAAATTTCTTTATAATCGGGAGTTACATTTGGTTTACCAGCAATTTGACAATTGAAATTTAAAGTTTTCGATTTTTCGAAAAATTTAATACCAGAACGACCGATTCTCAATGAATTTTCAAATTCAACTCTTCCTACTCCATTTGGAGCAATGACTCCAATTCCTGTAATAACGACTCTATGGTTGGCCAAAGTGATTTTTTTTAATTATCATACCCGAAAATTCACCTTTGCAAATTACTTGATTTGTTTTAATATTGAGACAGGTAATAATGCATTTTAATTTGTTGAATCTAAAATAAATTTTCTCAGAAGTAACTTTAAGTTTGTCACTCGGAAATGCGGGTCCTAAGAAATCTACTTTAGCAGAGGTAAAGATGGGTACAAAACTAGTCTCTTGGTTCTTTATTTTTTTTTTAGAAAGATAAATTCCAAAACAAACTAGTCCAATTTGAGCCATGATTTCAATTAATATTACCCCTGGTGTAATAGGATTATTAGGAAAATGTCCTTGATAAAAATATTCATCATTTTTAAGTTGGTAATAACCTTTAGAACCATTATTATTAATTTCCTCAAGTTCATCTACAAATAAAAAAGGCGCTCGGTAAGGTAATGAAGCTATAATTTCTTCTAAGAATTTACTCATCCCATTAAATGTTCTCCTCCATCAACAAACATGATATTACCATTAATCCAATTTGATTCAGGTAGTGTTAATAGGTATATGGCGTCGGCAATATCTTCAGGTTGTGTCATACGACCGAGTGGATTTCTTTTTGAAGCTTCCTCAATTAGATGTTCATGATTAGGAATAAATCGCAATGAGGGGGTATCGGTAATCCCGGCATTAATGCAATTGACCCGAAAACCAAAGGGAGCGAGCTCAATGGCTAAATATTTAGAGAGTATTTCCAATGATGACTTAGCCATAGCTACGGCGCCATAACCTTTCCAATAACGGTTACTACCCGCTGACGTAAGTGTAATGAGCTGTCCACCTTTTTTTAGAAAATAATGCTTTTGTAATTCTTTTAGCCAGGTCAATACATTTATTGACATCGCATCTATTGTAAGGGCTAAATCTTGTTTACTTAGGGTGGGCTCTTCTTTCTTAGACACAAAAGGCTTAAGATTACCCCTTGAGATGGCATGTAAGATAAGGTCAAATGATACGATGTCACTTTGATTTTTGATCATATTCAATGATTCATTGATTTTTTCTTTGTTTGTTCCATCGATATTGAATGTCAATACTTGTATTCCATTTTTTTTTATTTCCTCTATATTTTTATGAAATATTGGTAACAAGGACCTTCTATCTCTGTGAATAATGACTAAGTTGAAACCATTTTTACTTAATTTTCGAGAAGTAGCGAGCCCCATGCCACTTGATCCACCGATAATTAAAGCCCATTTATTCATATTATATAGATTTGATAAAGCATCTTCTGCGTATCATAGCAGTGACGTTTCCCCTAAATTCATTCCAAAGATTAATGACATTATGGTTGTCTTCAAGCATAATTGCTGAATTTACCATATCTACCTTTTTTTGGATAAAATTAGATAAAAGTTCAAAAAATATTAATTGGCTGGCCCCTAACTTTTGATAGTGAGGGTTTACAGCGATAAGAAGCATATCTAATGTGTCGTTACTTCGAAAGGCCTTAAGTAAGTGAACAAATCCAAAAGGATAAAGTTTTCCTTTGGCTTTTTGAAGCGCTCTCGAGATTGAAGGCAAGGTAATTGCGCAAGCCACAACTTCATCTTTTTCGTTGACGATGATGGTTACAAATTCTTTTCTTACGAATCCAAAGTAGGCATTGATGTAGTAATCAATTTGTTTATCGGTTAAAGAATAAAATCCGTAAAGATTTGTGAAAGAATTATTTAATGTATGAAAGATATCTTTTGAATAAGTTTTTATTTGAGATTTACTTTTTATTTTCTTGGTCTGAAGTTTAAATCTGGTCTTGATTAAAGAGGCGCTCCTGACCATTCTTTTGGGTAATTCCTTGGGTACTGCACCACGTCCCTCTATCCAATCGCAAGCTTTTGAAAATCCAAGAATTTCAAAATGATTAGCATAATAGGGGAAATTATAAATACCCACTTGCGTAGCCAATATATCAAAACCCTCAATTAAGGTCCCTTCAAAGTCAAAATCAGTAAATCCCAAGGGTCCGTGTATGCCTGTAACACCAAATGGTTTGGCCCAATCAATCACACCTTGAATCAGTGCAGCAGATACAGTTTTGTCATCAATAAAATCGATCCAACCAAATCGAACCAGATTTTTATTTTCTTTTTCAGCATCTAATATAATTCCCGCAATTCTGCCTACAATCACACCCTTTCTTAGTGCTAATAATAATTTTACCTGACTAATTTCAAATGCTGGATTTTTTGGGGTGAGTGAGCTGACTTCAAAATCGATTAGCGGAGGAACGTAGAAGGGGCAATTTTTGTATAAATCAAAAGGAAATTTAATGAATTTTAAAAGTGTACTCTTTTGTTTTACTTCTGTTAATACTAGACTCATTTAAATTGATTTTCTTTAAAAATGATTACTCGACCTGTTATATAAAATTGGTTAATCGACTTATTGTCTAGGATCAAGATTTTTTATTAAGTAGATCTCCATTCACAGCAAAGTAAACTTTTATGTTTCATTCATCATTAATTTACCCTGTCTTGGTTTTTATTTTTTGGATTGAACAAAACCTATTACTCAAAGCTAATTCAATTTTTAATAATCATATTTTTTACATGCCATATTGAGTACTTTTTATCGAGTGAAGATTTTAAGTTAAGGTTAGAATGGGTCATTAACTCTCCTCTACTTAATATTTAAAAGAATTTTAATTATCTAAAAAAATTTTAGTTAAATAACTAAAAAATGAGGGTAAACAGGCTAAAATAGATCGTTATTGTTCATGCGCTTCGAGAGATAAAGGGACATCCAATTCTTTCGCGCATTGATAGATAGTATCAATTGCTAAATCTATTTGCTCTTGGGTATGTGTCGCCATTAAAGAAAATCTAATCATAGAATTATTTCGGGAAACTGCAGGTGCTGCGATCGAATTTACAAAAATACCTCTCTTAAGCAAGAGCATGGCTAGCTCATGTGTTTTCTTATCATTTCTTATGTATAATGGGATGATTGGGGTTTCAGTATTGCCAATATCAAATCCAAGACTTTTAAATTTCGAAATGGCAAATTGGGTATTTTTGAGTAGCTTCAGTCTTAAAGAATCATCAGATTCAATGATATCTAGAGAGGCAAGAGCTGCTGCAACAGCTGCTGGCGTTGGACTTGCACTGAAAATTAAGGAACGTGAGTTATGCTTAATATATTCAATTGTAGGGGCGTTACTGGCGATGAATCCACCGATTGAAGCTAATGACTTACTAAAAGTCCCACCAATTAGATCCACTTGATCTTCGATATCAAAATGAGAAGCAGCTCCTGCACCGTATTCTCCAATGACTCCTATGGCATGGGCACAATCAGACATGACCACTGCATTGTATTGCTTTGCAAGCTCTGTAATTCCTTTGAGATTAGCCAAATCTCCTTCCATGCTGAAGACGCCATCTACTACTATTAGTTTCATCTCGGCATCTTCTGCCTGTTCTAGTTTTTGCTCTAGTGAAACCATGTCATTATGCTTGAACATTACATATGGAGCCTTTGAGAGCCGAGCCCCCTCTATAATGGAAGCATGGTCGAGACGATCTAAAATAATTAGATCATTAGGCTGGGTAATCGTAGGAATAACACCTAGATTAACCTGAAATCCGGTAGTGTATAAAAGTACGGCTTCTTTATTTAAATACTTTGCAAGACGGCTTTCTAATTCTATGTGTAAATCAGTTGTTCCATTTAGAAATCTTGAGCCAGCAGCACTGCTCCCATATTTTTTAATGGCTGCTTCACTAGCAGCTTTGACCTTAGGGTGTGTTGTAAGGCCCAAATAACTATTGGATCCAAACATTAACATCTTTCTCCCATTTAAAATGACTTCCGTTCCTTGTTCGGATTCAATCGCACGAAAAAAGGGATACAAGTTTTGATTTCGAAGAAGTTCGGGTGCTAATATTTTATTAAATCGGTCGGAGAGTATTTTGGTCATACTATAGTTGAACAAAAGTACTGTTTATGCTCCATAAAATTTTGGATCGATTAAAATATAATTTTATTTATTATTTTTTTTACCATCTAGTATCCAAAATAATTACGTTTTTATGAGATTACAGATATAGGGTAAAAATTCAATTTGCATTGAGCAAGAGAGGCTAAAGTAATATTAATAATATTATTTGCAAATTAAAGATTCAAATAGGATCAAAAATCACAGAAATAACCTTTTTAGGCTACAAAATAAATTAACCAGGAATAAAGACTAAATATCTTAATAATAGAAAGGTATTTTATCTGATGCCGAGCTAATTCAATTAGGCTTTATTATTGATATTATTTTCAAATCTGATGGTAAAGACTTCTACAAATTCAAATATGGTGGTAGTTTTTTGTGTGAATCTTAAAGCATTTTTTTCACTATTGTATCGATAGGCACCCCAAATATTTAAAATGGTTTTGAATATAATGATCCACTCATCTTTTTCTAGGATAGTATTAGGCTATAAGTCCCTGCTGGCAATATTTTTGAACCTAAGTTAAGCGGCTGCTGAGTAATGAATTCAGTAGCTTCGTTAACATCGGTTTTGTAAACTTTTCTGTAAGGAATATTTCTCCAAAACAGGTCTATTACTTTTTTGCGGTCTCCAGAGGTAATAGGTGCTACTGCTTTTTCATAAGGGGAGTGATAATAGGCAAGGTTAAGGGGCAATTATGCCATATCCAAAGGGCTCTCGTCTAAATTTTTGGATTCTTGGCTTTGATGTGTTGAGGTGTAATAGTTTATGTAATTACGATGAGAACTAAATATTCTCAAATTTTTTATTTTTATATAGAAATAAAATTAATGATCTTAACACTAAATTCATTTCCAGTTATGACTTTCATTATCAACTAATTGATATTGTCGGGCAGTAGCCCTAAATTCCTTTAATTGATTTTTGATCCAATCGGGAGATTTATGGAGCTCGTCAGCCATAATTTGAGCTACCTTTGGCGCAATTCTCAAAGATTCATTGACATCAAGAAATAGACCCCTGACCCTCCGAGCTAGCATATCTTCAATTGTTCTCGCCATTTCATGACGAACCGCCCAAATGATCTGTGAAATTCTTAATGGTAAACTCTCACTTATTATGTCTCCATAAATTGGATTCTCAGCTTCAAGATCAAGTAATTTTTGCTTTTCAGTACCATATATGGCAAGCGGATCCTCTGTTAAATTAAGATTTTTGTCGTATCCAAAAATGGGTAAATTATCAGTTATGCAAGGACTTGCTTTTAGTTTACCTAAGAGGATAGCATTATTAACGGTATCTTCAGCCATTTTTCTGTAAGTGGTCCACTTACCGCCAATGACTGTGATTAATCCACTTGAAGAAATCATGACATTGTGATGACGCGAAATTTCTTTAGTCGATTTTATTTTACCTTCAGGTTTTACCAATGGTCTTAATCCTGAAAAGACACTTAAAATATCTTTTTTTGTAGGCTTTTTGGTTAAATATTTACTGGCTGTTTCTAAAATGAATTCTACCTCATATAATTGAAAATGAGGTTCAAGTAAGGCCTTTTCGATCACAGTATCGGTAGTACCCACAATTACTTTATTGTGCCAAGGAACCGCAAATAAGATCCTACCATCTTTTGTGTTGGGCACCATAATGGCATATTTACCAGGGAGAAATGATGCGTCAAGGACAATATGAGTTCCCTGACTTGGTTGTATCATTTCACTAGCATCAGGGTTATCCATTTTTATTACACTATCAGCAAAAACACCAGTCGCGTTTATGATTACTTTAGATTGAATTTGATACTTTTTTTTTGTTTCTAAGTCTGAGGCAATAACGCCTTCTGAAATACCCTCTCTATTTTTTTTGATTTCCTCAACTTTCATATAATTAATAAGGACTCCATTAAATTGGGCAGCGGTTTTGGCCAAGCTGATTGCCATACGAGCGTCATCGAATTGACCATCAAAATAGACTATACCTCCTTTTAGCTCTTTCTGATCAATGGTAGGTATATAGTTAATCATTTCCTTAACAGAAATTCTTTTTGAGGAGCCAATACCTAGATTGCCCGACATAAAATCATATATTTTAAGACCTAAATTATAAAAAGCTCCATCCCAACAATTGTAGTTGGGAATAACAAAACCTTGTTTTGAAACAAGATGAGGTGCATTTTGAATCATTAAACCTCGTTCTTTGAGGGCTTCTATTACCAAGGAGATACCACCTTGTTGAAGATATCTTACCCCGCCATGGACCAGTTTTGTAGATCGACTGGACGTTCCCTTGGCAAAGTCATTTTGCTCGAGCAATAATGTTTTGAAACCTCGAGTCGCGGCATCTACGGCAATACCCAATCCAGTGGCACCACCACCGATGACCAAAATTTCCCAAATCCCCTCATGGCTTCGAAGATTTTGTAGCATGGCATATCGATTCATTCGGAAAGCCAGTTCTTACTTCGGTTAATGGCTTTGCTCCAATTTTTTCGCACTTTAGTCATATTTGTATCTGATTGAGGGTTGAAAACTTTATCTGGCTCCCAAATTTTTTTAATTTCTTCTAAATTCTTCCAATAGCCTGTACCTAAACCAGCCAGAAATGCTACCCCCCGAGCGGTTGTCTCAGTGATTTTAGGTCTGATGATGTCTATGTTTGCCACGTTAGCTTGAATTTGTAAGAGTAAGTTATTGGCTGTAGCACCTCCATCCACTCTCAATTCTTTTGTCTTAATATCCGCATCTTTTTCCATAGTATTCAAAATGTCTAAGTTTTGTAGGGTGATGGACTCTAGCGCAGCTCTTGCAATATGTCCTTGAGAGGTACCTCGTGTAATACCTAGCATAGTTCCTGTTCCGTAAGGATCCCAATGTGGAGCACCTAAACCTACAAAACCAGGAATGAAAACAACACCTCCTGAATCGGTTACAGTTTCGGCTAATACTTCAATTTCACTAGCAGATTTAATAATTTTTAGATTATCTCTGAGCCATTGGACAAGAGCCCCACATATGAATATACTACCCTCAAGGGCGTAAGTAACTTTTTTTCCAATTTGCCAAGCTACAGTGCTCAGTAATTTATTTTTTGAGGTAATAATGCGAGACCCTGTATTCATAATAAGAAAACAACCGGTTCCGTAGGTACTTTTTGTCATGCCTGATTCAATACACATTTGACCAAACAAAGCTGATTGCTGATCACCTGCAATACCGCTGATTGGTATGGGATGACCGAAATGATCTTTATCTACTAATCCAAAATTATGGCTACTGGGTTTGACCTTCGGAAGCATCATTTTTGGAATTTGAAAAAGGGCCAATAACTCTTCATCCCATTCCATGTTATGAATATTATAAAGCATGGTACGGCTGGCATTGCTGACATCGGTAGCATGCACTTGACCTTGAGTTAAATTCCAAAGCAGCCAGCAATCTACCGTGCCAAAGGCCAAATATCCTGTTTCAGCCAATTCCCGAGCTCCAGCCACATGATCCAATAGCCATTTTATTTTGGAAGCTGAAAAATATGCATCGATAAGTAAACCTGTTTTCTGTTGAATTAAAGATTCCAGATTTTTTAATTTTAATTTTTCACAAAAGTCTGCTGTTCTGCGGTCTTGCCATACTATGGCTTTATGGATAGGCTTTCCAGTTTTTTTATTCCAAACAATAGTAGTTTCTCTTTGGTTAGTGATCCCTATAGTTTCTATATCTGAGGGTTTAATTTCATACTTTTTTAATACGTCCGTTATAGTTTTTTTTTGGATAGTCCATATTTCCTCGGCGTCATGTTCGACCCATCCTGGCTTTGGAAAAAATTGCTGCAATTCTATCTGACTTAGACCTACTATATGTCCAGATTTATTAAAAATTATTGTTCTTTCACTGGTTGTACCCGCATCAATAGTTAGAATATATTTAGGCATATATGTATTTGTTCGTGAAAAATAAAAAAAGATAGACTGGAAGTTAAGTAATCTTAAATAATTTTATTTATTAATTTAGTCATTAATGAACCCGTATTTAGCAGAATTTATTGGTACTACTATATTGCTTTATCTAGGAAATGGTGTAAATGCCAATGTATCTCTTAAAAAGACCTATGGCAATGGAAGTGGATGGCTTGTCATTTCACTAGGATGGGGATTAGCCGTGTTTATGGGTGTTGTCATTTCTGGATCTTTTAGTGGAGGACATTTGAATCCTGCCGTATCTGTGGGTTTAGCGATCGTGGGAAAATTTAGCTGGAGCTTAGTACCGGGATATATCTTGGCACAGATGTTAGGAGCGATTATGGGGGCTTTATTAGTTTTTATACAATATAAAGATCATTTTACGGCGACAGTAAATGCTAGGACTAAATTAGGTGTATTTGCTACTTCACCAGCTATTAAAAATAATTTTAATAATATTTTATCTGAGATATTAGGTACTTGTATGTTAGTTTTTGGAGTTTTTTATCTAATTGATGGAGAAGGAATAGGTTCTCTAAACGCCTTGCCAGTAGGATTGTTAGTAACCGTCATTGGATTATCTTTAGGAGGATCTACGAGCTATGCTATTAATCCTGCACGAGATTTGGGACCTCGAATTTTTCATGCTTTAATTATTGATAAGAGTAGTGATTGGAAATATGCTTGGATTCCTGTTTTAGGACCTTTAATAGGAGCTGTTTTGGCGGGTTTCTTATTTAAAATCTTATAAAATTTCACCCATAAAATTAAGAACGTTTTCATAGGTTTAACCAATAGGTTATTTTGAAAGAAATAGCTCGATATTTAACTGATCCAATTTGAAAAAATCCATCAGTTGAGTTATAAGCAAAAAAATTATCAGTGTAAACTAAATATATGTCTGAGACAGGCTTAAATCTCCACTGAAGTCTTGAATTAATGTTTAAATTTTCAATTTGACTATTATATTGAACATAAGTAGTCCAAAATAATTTTTTAGTGAATGTAAAATCAAATTTAGGGCCAATCAGATATAGCTGACTGGAGTTGTACGGGCTGGGTAGTTTGATGCTATTATAAGTTATATCGATTGAAGTTGTTCCAAAAGGCTGGTATCTATATCCTACAGTACCACTGAGACTGAGTCTGTGGCCATTAAAATATTGACCAGAATTCGTCTTTAGTCTCATAGTCAGCTTTCTTCTTGAATCGGAGGACCAAGATCCTATGATGAAATTATAAGCATAAGATTCATTTTCGGGTAGCTCTAGTCCATTGCTACCACTTGGATCAAAATTAAATGTTAGCCGTGTAAATTGTCTTCTCAATCTAAAATCCATTGATGAGGTGTTATTAAACCTAATACGATAAAGTAAATTTATATCCCAATCCAAAAAGCCTATATTTTGTCTTCCCAGAATATCAAAATCAAAACCAGGTCCATGACTTTGTACCTTACCTAATTTTGGGAAATAACTGTAACGGATAGTGCTGGCTAATTGTCTGATATCAGTTCTTCTTACAAAGCCGACCTCTGGATTATAGTCAGCACCGATATGCTGAGAGGAAATATACCAGGTCCAGTTAAGCGAGCTGTAGTATAAGTATGCTCCAGTAGCATAAGCTTTTTTTGATTTAACTTCATCAAAAGAGTGATGTACAAATAGATTACCATTCCATTTATTGTCAGCTGAAAGTAAATTAAAGTCCCAACCTACCGTTTGATTTCCAGCTGCCTTGTAACTACTATCACCTAGAGTAAGTTTAAATGGCTGTTTATTAACAAAAATAAAATCAATATTAGATCTATTCAGTACTTTTTGTTGAATAGTTGCGACAGTATAATTGATACTTGGTTGCTGAATAGAATCATTTTTTGCGCCCTGCATGTTTAAAAGACCAACACGTGTATTTTGAGATACTTTACCACTTAATCGGATTCCAATTGGTATTGGATTTGGTATTGCAAGCCCAGTAGTTGTATCAGTCACAATTCCAATTCTTCTAGAAAAGAAAGGACGGGTATTTCGGTTACCATTATTAGAAAAAAGGTCAGCATTTTCAAGAAAAAACTGTCTTTTTTCTGGAAAAAAAATTTCAAATCGGTCAAGGTTGGTTACTTGCTGATCCACTTCGACTTGGGAAAAATCGGGATTTACAGTTAGGTCTAGATTTAAGCCAGAACTTATGCCATATTTCATATCAAAACCAATATTTCTTGAATGGTCGACTTTTTTATCATTGATATAATCTTTGTTAACTGCGGAGGTGAGGAATGGAATTAGAGATATATTGGAACCTTTTTTTTTTAAAGCATAATCCCATATGAGTTTTTGATTATTAGCCATATTCCCTATAGATAAATTTCTTGGTATATATGACCAAGTAGACTTTTCAGTGGTTTCGCTGTCTATCCTGTAAAAATTAATATTCCACTCCTTTTGATTCTCATTAAAGCGGAGAGAATTAAAAGGAATCGCCATTTCTACAGTCCAGTAGTCATCATAAATTTTTGAAGTGCCATTCCATTTGTTATCCCAATCAAAGCTATAGGCATCTCGACCTGAGCCTCCATTGGAGATAAAACCCTCACGCCTTACGCCAAAAGGATTCATACCAAATAAGGTACCATTAGTTTTATCCTGAAAAGGGTCAAAAATGACAGAAAAACTATCGTTTCCGTCACCACGAAAATCTCTTCTTAAAGATGTGGTAACATATTTTCTCGATTTCGAGGCATTGTGCATCTTAGCGGCAACATATATATTATGATCATCGTAACGTATATATACTACTGTTTGGGCAATGGCTAAAGACGTATCTGAAGGAAAATTTTGTATAAAATCATATGCTGAATCACTTGTTATCCAAGCCCTTTCATCAAGTATTCCATCCAAAATTATTTTATCTGATGTTTTTTTGATGTTTAAAGAACTATTTTGAGAGGTGAAATTCTGGGAGCTTATTGATTGGATTATAAATAAGGTTAGAAAGAGTTGAACTGCACAAAATTTCATTCAACGCAAAACTATTATTTTTGTCCAAAAGAAATCATTTTTTTACACTAACGGCTATGATTTATTTAAGTTGGTTTACATTAATGTTCAATATCTATTTCAAGTCTGACTTTAGGATGCTTATTTTTGGCATAAATAGCATTTAAAATTTCAAATTTTAGCTCGAATGAGCTTAATGATTCTATTGTTTTGACTGATAAGGTGGTAATTGTCTGAGGGTTTAATTGGACTACATTTGTTGTATTATAAAAAGAAAAATTAGATTCATTATTGATTAAATAAGTGGCGTCTGATTGATTGGATATGACAACATTAGCAATTTGAGTTTTTGTATTTCCGTACATTTGATAATAGGCAGTATCCACCGTTAAAGACGATTTAATTAAAGGAATAAGATATTTTTCCTGACCAATCAAGTTGTTTTGATACCATGCGACCGTTCGCCCATCGAATAAAGCGTCTTTGACACCTATTTCGGAACGTTCTTTTGCAAAGACTAAGGTTACAGGTCTATGGCCACCTCCGGGAATATCAAACAGCCAATCAATTAATTCGTGAATATCTGAAGTTGCTAAAATCGTTAATCCTATTTCATTCGCAATTGTTAATGCTCGATCAGCAAAACTATTTTCGTTCGTTACCTCAATTCCATTAAGTAATCCTTCCTCTAGTAATACTTCATGGGTGGGTGTTAGTTGTGTAATGCCTTGTTTGTTCTGACCTATCCAATTGGGATGGTTCCAAAAGATAAATGCTCCTTGTTTTTTGGCTTCTCGAAATGCATCAATGTAATTTTCTTGAACTAATTTATTGGCATCATTAATAAATAGGGCATTGCTATGACCCGGAGGCAGATCACGAGTTATTTCTGCACCATGGATTATAATAATTCCTTTATTTTTAGCATATTCTTTTGCCAACTGATAGGATCTGTTTCTATCCGGATGTGGAATGTCCTTATTATGTGGTTGGTACTCCAGGTGTTCAGTTAGAGAAATAACATCAACACCATCAAAAATAGCTTCTTTAACTCTAATATCTGGCCAAACACTTCCATCAGAAAATACGGTATGCTGATGTAAATCAGAGATGAGAGTGTGATAACCGGCTATATCAGGAAATTCTATTTTCCGATGGATTTGAGCAGATAGTTTTAGTAGTTGCGCGATTATAAAAAAAAGGGTGATAACAAGTTTCACAATTATTGGTTTAAGAAGTGGAATTTCTTAATTCGAGGCGTATAATATTAACCAATTAGGCATAAGCTAAAATGATATTATTTAAAAATATATCAGTATACTACGTTCAGTTTTAGGTAAGATGATTAAACAAAAATAATTTATACAAACTCACAGAAAATCAAAAGGTTCACTAGCTCGTAATTAAAAAAAGATTATTGAGAATTTTGAATGAATAAGTAAAAAATATAGTTCAAGCATAGAATTGAGCCCAATTAAAGTTTTGATAATTGGTATTTGATAAATTATGTCTTTTAATTGTTGAAATATTAAAACTACTTAAATTATCTTATAAGCCATTTAAAACTACTAAAATACTATAAGGGGATATAGAGTCTACCATTCTACGCCAAAATTTAAACCAATATACTAGTTAGTCATTTTGGACATATAAAATCGTTATGCTTCAAACACTAGTTTTGAAAACATCAATTCAAAAAAAACAGCAGATTAAAAATTTGATGATTTAAGAACTTTTTGATTGAGCCAATAATGAAAATCTTTTTTAATTGGAGGAGAGGTTTTCAATTAAATTAGAATTTTTAAACCGATATTATTTGTATTGGCTAAAAAAGTTATTGTTGCATACAAAATTCGGGGCGTTAAAAGTGATATCGAAAATCCGAACTCATTAATATCAAGCTAAAATAACGAATTGATTTTAGCTTGATATTAATGACAATCATCGGTTTTTTTGGTGGAATCATTGTG
>CAJWQD010000041.1 GCA_913045135.1 uncultured Flammeovirgaceae bacterium
GCTATAATGACTTTAAGCCCTCGCGATCTGGCACTTTGTGCATATTCCATCATTTGCCTGGGAGTTCTATGCGCCGACACAATACTAACTTCTGATAACAATCCGAATTTTTCCAAGATTTCTGCAGCTTCAGACATTACGCTTAAATCCGATTGACTACCCATAATAATCCCTACTTTTAAATTACTCATGCTTTAACTGTTAAAATGTTTTTTACTTGATTAGCCAATACCTTAAGTACAGACATTTCTTCATTTGTAATCGTAATATGACCCATCTTCCTAAAAGGTTTTGTTACTTTTTTCCCGTAAAGATGAATATGCACTCCTGGCATTTGCATCACTTGAGAAAGTCCCCCATAGATCGCATTCCCTGTGTGATTGGGTGCTCCCAATAAATTAACCATAGCTGCAGGAATCAACGTCTTGGTAATTCCTAATGGCAAATTAAGTACTGCTCTTAAATGCTGTTCAAATTGTGAAGTTTGATTTGCCTCGATAGTATGATGCCCACTATTATGAGTTCGAGGTGCCACTTCGTTGACAAGCAACTCCCCTCTCTTATCCAAAAACATCTCAATCGCCAACAATCCTACCATCCCTAACTTAGTTATCACCTTAATAGCCAATTCTTGGGCCTTTACCTCAATCTCTTTTGAAATATTTGCAGGTGAAAATAAAAATTCTACAAGATTTTCCTCAGGGTGAAAAGATAATTCAACTGATGGATAGGTCATCACCTCACCACGCTCATTTCGTGCAACAATAACGCTGATTTCAGTTTGAAAATCAATACACTTTTCTAAAACTCCAGGTCGATCGAAGGCTTTATCAATATCAGCAACCGTTCCAATCATCTGAACCCCTCGACCATCATACCCTCCAGTTCCTAGCTTATGAACAGCCGGTATCATCTCTAAATAATTATATAAATCAGCCTGGGACTCTGTCAAAACATACTCAGCTGTGGGAATTCCTTGGGATTGATAAAAAAATTTTTGTTTGCGTTTGTCTTGAATAAGCTCAATTATATGGGGTTGTGGATAAACCTTAACTCCATTTCTCTCTAACACTTTAAGGGCTTCAATATTTACATTTTCAATCTCAATAGTAATCAAATCTTTGTCCTGACCAAATTGCATGACATCATCGTAATCTGTTAACTTACCCAATATAAAATGTTTTGCTAAATGAGCACAAGGTGCATTAGGATCTGCATCCATAATTGAAACATCGAGATTAAGGTCGATAGCGGACTGCAACAACATGCGGCCCAGCTGTCCCCCTCCTAGTAAACCAATTTTGTAATCTGATATTTCTTTTTGCATTGTACAGCAAAGATGGTAAAATTGAGATAAATGGACTACCTACAGGCTACAATAAGTCCAAGACTATTTTAAATGATTTCGTTTAATATAAAAATTACCAAATCATTTATAAAAAATAGCTATTTTCTTTAAATTATGTTAAATGGGTTTTAAAAACTTGATAGCTTCTTAAACGGGGTAATTATATTTGAACTAATTTGAAAGAAATGCAGTTTAATTGGTTTATATAGAAAAACTATTTTAACACAGAAAAATAATGAATTCGTACTTAGAAGCCTTTTTAAATGCTTTCACAGGAAGTCTAGATTGGACTTGGAAATCGGTGATTGGACAAGTCCCCTGGTTCCAAAACTATTTTTGGGGTATAATTATAATATCTGTAATTGTGTGGAGCTTTGAATTAGTCTTCCCCTGGCGCAAGAATCAAGCAGTAATTCGAAAAGACTTTTGGTTGGATTTATGCTATCTGTTTTTTAATTTTTTCCCTTTTTCAATCGCTATTAGCGGTTTCTACGAGCTATTTAGTCTTCTTTTCAATGACTTAAATATCCCGTTCAACCAGATAGCTGTGATCGACTTGGCCTCGCTTCCTGAATGGGCCCAATTACTTTTATTTTTCGTAATTTTAGATTTTGTACAATGGTTAACTCACATATTATTACACAAAAATCCTTTTTTATGGCAATTCCATAAAGTGCATCACAGTGTAAAAGAAATGGGATTTGCAGCGCACATGCGGTACCATTGGATGGAGAATGTTCTTTACAAGCCCTTTAAAGTTTTCGCCATAATGATCTTAGGAGGTTTTGAGCCTCAACAGGCCTTCTTAGTACACTTTATAACAATTACGATTGGTCATCTCAATCATGCCAACATCAAATTGACGTGGGGCATATTCAAGTACATCTTTAATAACCCAGTAATGCATTTATATCACCATGCCAAAACGATTCCGTCTGGAAAAGTTGGGGTCAATTTTGCTATTAGCCTCAGCATTTGGGATTACCTTTTTAAAACAAGTTACATCCCGGAAGAAAGTGGAAAAGTTCCTTTGGGTTTTCCCGAGGACGAAACCTTTCCCAAAAGTTTTTTAAAACAACAGTTTTACGGATTTAAGAAAGATTAATCTCAACTATGGTGTATTCTAACATAATGATAAAGATTAAAAAAGAGAAGATATAAATTTCTTTCACTTAACAGGTAAATTAATAATAAGAAGTCCTAAAATTACTGCTTTCAAAAACTCCAATATTGATGCATTTGAAAAGGTTTCAATCCGCATGGAGCAAAGATTGTCCCCGATAAAATCAATCCTAAAATATTTTAAATGACAACTAACATTTCGCAGTGAATTGTAATGCTAATAAATACCAAAATTAGTTAGTGCTTTATCTTGCATTCAAAAAATCTTTTTCACATTGAACAAATATGGAATAAAATCTACTGCAATTGATATATGTATTACTCCCAAAGAAATTTTTGTGGCCAAAAGTAGATCAAGAATTTTAGATATCCCTTTTTAGCTACTATAAATTCCTTGAATCCAAGTCATCGCTCTTGATCTTAAAAGAAGTTCTAAAAATCATTGGATTTCAATACCCTTATACTCCATTTAACCGCCAAAATTAAAGGCCTTATCCCGTATACCAATATCATTATAATCCTAAGAGATAAACCTAGATATTGATCACTCATGTTATGACCAAAAAGAGCTGATAGGACTAAGTACTCAATTATTAAAGCCCCTAGAACCCCTGTCCCAATAAGGATTTCTCTAGCCAAAAACTTTTTCATATTATAGTAATATAAGAATTTGTTTTCAATACCCCATATTGAGTATGACAAGACTTTTAAAATCAATATTTGCCATCGCCAGTTACTGATCTGAAGACCAGAAGCTAATTATTTGAAAATAATTAAATTAAAAAAATTAATTTCAGCTTAAATAAATTAATTATTATGGCCCTGACAAAAAGTTGAATTTTATTGTATCTAAGAAAAACTAAACCGGATCAATGAAATAATTTAACAGTTAATCCCTTGTTTTCAATTTAGGTATTAACCCCTTACTGAGATCGCTATAAACTCTGGTAGTGTCCCAATCTTTTTGACTAGCAATTAATTTTTTATGATTGAAATGGTATTTATCGTGGTTATAAGATTGTATTTCGCCGTCTTTTGTCTGGTAAGTGCATAGCAATCTACGCCCTAACCAAGTTTCATTGATGGTAAAATAATTTATCTTTTTAGTCTCCAAAATAATCCATAATGGTAATGGCGTTTCCGAAGGTACGCTAAATAATCCCTCCTCGCGCCATGATGATTCTTCTTTTTCGAGCCAATAACTGTTGTACTCTACCACTTTGTCATGATCATATGCAAGCGCGATCATATATCCTTCTTGGTTGATGATACAACTAATAATATGTCTTTCCCCCAACCACTTTTTATCCAACTGAAAATTCTCTTTTTTTTCTTCCATTTTATTTATGCTTTATTATCAAACTTATTAAATTTCTACCCTCTTTTTCCAATTTTACTTTTAATTATTTATGCAAAAAATCTTTGGACCCTCTAAACTTTATCCTTGATTGATCAATGGCTGTCAATAAATAATAAATCAAAAATCCCTCTTATTTAAGGGCTTTTTTCAAGAAACCCCATGACATATCAAATGATCTAACCGTAGTTTAATTCATTAAAGTTGTTATATAAACAATCATTACTCTCTTTTGATATTACTAGCTGCTGGACAATTCTCTCAAATCATTTTGGTAATGCAATAAAAAGCTTTGATAATCCTTTTTGTTAAAATAATATTCAACCAAATGGTTATGAAAATTAAGCCCATCTGGACGAGTCTGGTAATACTTTTCAAAATAATCCATAGGTTTGTCTATATCTCCATTTTTCATATAGACCTTTCGAAGTTATTATAAACAACACCGTAGTTCCTACCTTAACTTTTGAATCTTTTAGCATTTTAGGATCCTTATTCTACTGTCGACCAAAAATTGTACCAGTCCCTCATAAACCCCTCTCTAAGTTTATTTAATTGTATTTTTGTCCAAATTAGTGATTATCAATTCCTGATATTAGTCTCTTTCTTTTTTGGTTATTTAATCCAGAAGGAAACAAAAATTTTGAGTTATTATTTTGCGCACTACCAAGGCTATCGCTCTTATACAATTAATTCTAATATTTTCAGAATTTGCATTAGAAAATTGAGCCAATATAATATTTAGTCCAACTAAAGTGCTTTCAAGCTTTATGGCAACTTGAAAAATATAAATCCCTTATCCAATTCTACGTTTATTGACTATTTCATTCTACAAGTAACCATTTCTTGGGTAACTTTATTATCGCCGTAACATTTTATTTAAAGGTCAGGTACTTTCGCTCAGGAGCTTGCGATTCTATAAATTTTTAATCATTCCCTTTAAAATAACTATTTAAATGATAAAGAAACTCCTGAGTTTTTACATCTAAAAAAAATTAAAGACTATTTAACTTGAGCTTATTGAATTATTCACCAAAAAGGTAATTTTTAACTCATTTTTTCGGGCAACATATTTATAGGAATTCTACTATTCATTACCCGAAACCACATAGGTGGGATCAATGCCAAAAGCATAGCAGTAGGATAGCCAAAAGGAAGCTGCGGGCTCTCTTCCTTGTGTTCTAGTACTTGATATTTCTTATTTGACTTGAAATGGTGATCACTATGTCGGGTCAGTTCATATAAAACTATTCGACCCATAATATGATTTGAATTCCAAGAGTGAAGAGCAGTTATCCGTTCATATTTCCCCGATGGTAACGCTACCCTTCGCAAACCATAATGTTCGATGTAATTAATGGTTTCTAAAAACAGAAAAGAACTAATGCCAACAATCAGTGCCATTAGCAAGCCATCAGAGCCCAGGTAAGTAAAAATTCCCCCCAGATAAAGGCCTTGAAAAAGTAAATAGAAAAGCATATCGTTTTCAAAAGAAAAAAATGACTTTTGCTTATTTACAAGCAAACGAAGTTGGATGTTCCAAGCATTTTTATATTGATTGATCACTGAACTGATCCAAAAAGAATAAAGCGGTTGATTGTATCTTGCCGTGGCTGGATCATCAGCCGTAGCCATGTTCTTGTGATGCCCATAGTTATGCTCAAGAAAAAAATGCATATATAAACAAGGCATGTACAGCAACTTTGATAATGTGCGTTCAAACCTTGATGATCGATGACCAAGTTCATGAGCCACATTGATGGCATTAGTAGCCAACAAAATTCCCAAAGAAGACAAAATTCCCACCCTTTCATACGTCGAAAAAAATTCTTGATTTAATGCCAGTAGCCCATAGCTAAGTAAACCAAAAACAATGGGTACATTAAGATAAAGCATCAAGTCAAAAAGTTTATTTTTAAGCCTACTCTTTTTTTCTTGATCAGAATAAATGGTATTAGGCTGCTTTAACCGCCATTCTATCAAAGGAATGATGACAAAAGCGTAAAAAACTGAGCTATATGCCCACATGCCGTGAAGATAAATAGAAAAAAAAGAGCTTAAAGGTATACTATAGGCAAATAAATACTTTAAATCGCGCATAACTGCTAAATATTTAAGGGCAAATTACAAAAAAACTGTTCTTTGACAAAAATCTTCGTCATCTATCAATAAACTATGAATGAGATTTGAATATCAATTCACTTTACAAAAGTGATATTATTTTTTCTAAAATTAAAATAACCTATTATTACAATAAAATGAAATTTATTAGCCAATGCCTTTTATTTACGATCCTTCTAAGTTCTTCTTTCAAAATATTTAGCCAGAATGATCTAAGCAACAAAAAAATTTATCCCCCGTGTCCCAAAAAAGCATCAAACCCTTACATCGGTGATGATCTAATTGCCTGGCCTAATTTCAATGGCGGCGACTTACTCAAAATTAATTCCCTTACCTCTTTAGAATACCCAACCATAGTTAAAACTCAAAAGCTATATTACCAGGATAAATACATTCCAAAAGGTTTTGATCAGTGGTGGCGGAAAGGGACAATATCGTCTTGGTGGATAGAACCCGGATCAGATCCGTGGAGTGAAAAGCCCTTTTGGGGTAAAGACTATGAACAGCCTGCACATAATTTTAAACCGTTTATCAATGACCATTTGAGATGGAAATGTGGATATTCCTTTGTTGTGGAAATACCCAAAAGCTACTCAAAATCTAAAAAATACCCTTTAGTCATTTATTTACATGGCAGTGTAAATACAAAACCCAAACATTTTATTTCAAGAGACCATACCCGAAAAATTTTTTACAAGTCAGAAGGTGATCCCTATGTATTTGTAGCGCCAATTCGGTTAGAAATAGATTGGGACGCCAGGAAGATCTTTGACGTAATTGAGAATATCAAAGAGAATGTTAACATTGATAATGCAAGAATTTACCTCACCGGCCTGAGTATGGGAGGTCGAGGAACATTCATAGTTGCTGCTCAACACCCAGATACCTTTGCTGCTTTGATGCCTTTATCTCCACATCATGGCCCCTTTAATTACCTCCCATTAGCGAAAAAAATTAAAAATATTCCTATATGGATGAGTCATGGAAACATCGATAAGATATCTTCATATGACTTGGCCAAACAAATGGCAGACTCGCTCCATGCATATGGTGCAAATATCGAATTTCATACCAAAGAAAATGTTGGACATTGGGGATGGAATTCCATTTACAGTGATTCTAGCGCTATCAGTTGGCTAATGTCATGGACTAATTCCGAATCTTTAAGATCTGGAGATAAGAATACCCCTGATAATTTTACAATTGAGCGATAAATTATAACCTGGTAAATACATTATTACCTTATACACTCATTATTTGATCTTTAATCTTATGCTACAGGTTAAAAATGAGCATAAGCCTTAGATTCTTCCCATTTGTCCCTCTAACCATCGTTTTAATAGACCTCCAAAAAGCACTGTATTGGGTAGGGGCAATACCAATCCAAGACGGGTATGAGCACTGCCCACTTTTCGCTCACTCCTTTTTCACTTTCAACCTAAGTTTATTATGCTTTATAATTAAAATTTTAAAGCGTTGTCACGAGAATCGGAAATATTAAAATGAATAGACCCATGTTCAGCAATCTAATGCTAATAGATACCTTCAATCAGACATTCACCTTTTAATTAAAATTAGCGGTTTATTGTTCATTCATAAATCCTTTGGAAATTAATAATTACTCTTGAATAAAACACAAACTTTTTAACTGTCCTATTGCTGATCCTTCCCAGTCCGCATCTGCAACCCCCGTCCATAGCTGAGTTGTATTATCGAAACTCAGAGCATGAACGCGTGCAAAAGCACCATAATATTCGAGTGACGTTACCTCAAAACCAGCATCTAATCAGCATAATGAATCAACTGCGGTCCAACCATTTTTAGGCGTGAATTCGGCATTGATTTGCAGACCCTGACATAAATAATTACCAGAAATTGAATAAAGTTCAAAATGGGGTGAACACGTGGTGCCAATATTGCTTCTTGTAGAGACATCCCTTGATCTATAAATCTAGATATAGTTTGTACAATTCCTGATAAAATCCTTAATCTACCCGCAGCACCTTATACCATAACAGTTTCCCTATCTTTTGTGACAATGGTCGGTGCAATGGTGGTTCTTGGCCTCGAACCAGGAGTTTGATCTGTTCCCGGTAAATAGGCCCCCATAGTCGATGCATAAACAAAGCCTAATCCTGGAGTAATCATCTTAGAACCAAAAAGTGGGCCCAAAGTTTGGGTGATTGAAACCACCATACCCTGACAATCTGCCGTAGCAAAATGTGTGGTATGGTGACTGCCCTCTCCCCAAGTATCTCCCGACCAATCGACGTTAGCTGTAACCAAATTTTGTGCCTCTGAAGGATAAAAACCTTCATCAGTAGTAGTCCGATAAGGGTTGATAAAGTCTTCTGAAGCCTTTATTGCCCATTCTTTATCTTGTACAGCCTGTAAATCGAGCTCATAATGGTCTTCATATCTACTGTTAGCAGCCAAGGCTAATGCTTGATTAATTAGTAGGGCCCATTCAGAAGGATTCATAAGAGATAATTCAAAGGGCTCCAAGAGATTTAATGCCTTGATAACCAACCCTCCTCCAGCTGGAGCCGCGATAGAATGAATATCATATCCAAGATATTGAGTAGTCACAATACGCCTATCCAATACTTTATATTTTTCCAAATCTTCCAAGGTAACAAAACCTCCATTAACTTCCATATCTTCGGCAATGCGAAGCGCCGTATCCCCTTCATAAAAGTCTCTACCTCCACTATAAGCAATCCGTGCGAGGGTCTGTGATAAATCGGCCTGAATCAATCGCTCTCCGACTTCATATAGTACAGAATCCTGCTTAAGCATGTGGGCAGTTAAACCGATATTTTCTCGTATGCTTTTATAAGCCTTTTTATGTCGTGCCGCCTCTCCCGGCAAAATTTCAAATCCTCGCGCAGCCATATCAATAGCCCCCTGCATGAGAATTTTTAAAGGTAATGATCCATGTACTTCATGTAATTTCACCAACCCTGCGACCAATCCGGGAATGGCAATAGTCCCATAGCCTGAGGATACTACTGAGTCTGATAATTTATAACTCGCGGGTATTTCAGTCATAGCATTATAAGATTGAAACGAACCGTCCATTTTTCTAATCAATATTTGACCTCTCCCTACAATGCCATTCATTGTTGGTTCGACAACTGCCAACGCAAAACCTGTTGCCAAGGCAGCATCAGACGCACTCCCTCCCAATGCTAATATTTCATTATCTACCGAGGTTGCCAATGGTTGAGCAGCTACCACCATACCTTTTTTTGATTGGGCAAATTGAGGATTTTCTATTTTTTTCATAGTACCCTGATTGTCTTGACATGAAAAGACCATAAAAATGAAAAGAATACTAAAGTTACTAGATATGTTGACCATTATAAACGACACATAAACATTAATATAATCAAATAAAATATCTGATTTTATTAAAAGTATCTAAACCATAAAATATTTTCAGCCAATAAAAATTCTGCTTACCCGCTCACTGATACCAGTGAGAATTTCATAGGGAATAGTTTGCGCCCATTCTGCCAAGTTTTCAATGGAAGGATTTTCCCCAAAAACGACTACTCTATCACCTTCAGAGCAGTTAAGACCTGTGACATCAAGCATCGTCATATCCATACAGATGTTCCCGATAGTTGGTACCTTATTATCATGGAGACCCATAAAACCCCTACCCCTTCCGAAAACTCTTCCATAGCCATCAGCATAACCAATAGGCACAATCGCTATCGTGGTATGGCGATTAACACGTCCATCCGTACCATAGCCTATATACTCCCCCTTTTTAACTGTTTTTATTTGGGAAATTCTTGTCTTCAAGACGCTTACTTGAGCTAAATTCATTGATCCTGAGGGATCAAAGCCATATAGACCAATCCCCAATCGCACCATGTCAAATTGATATTCAGGGAATCTAATTATGGCCGAAGAATTGCACGCATATTTAAGTGGCTGATGAGATTGCCCCTCGGTTAGTATGTCATAAATTTGCTTAAAAATCTGTCCCTGATTGTGGGTAAAATTGTCCTTCAAGGGTAATTCAGCCATGGAAAAATGCGTAAAAATCCCTGCGACCTCTATAGTCCCCGCTGCAAGCAACCGCTTGATTTCATATACCTCACTAGGATCAAACCCTAAACGATGCATCCCCGTATCTATTTTTAAATGAATTTTAGGCTTCGAGAGCAAAGTCAATACCTGTTTTAAGCCAGCTAAATTATAAATTTCAGGCTCCAAATGATAATCACTAAAAATTTCCAATTGATCTAAATCTGGATTCATGACCATAATCGGGGTCTCTATTCCATTTTTTCTAAGCGCTATAGCCTCATCTAAATAAGCCACACCTAAATAATCAATATGATGAAATTGCAAGACATTGGCTATTTCAAGACTACCTCCTCCATATCCAAAAGCTTTAACCATGACCATTATTTTCGTCTTTTCAGACAACCGTTGTTTGTATTGATTTAAGTTTTGAACAATCCCTTCCAATCGAATCTCCAATTGGGTTCGGTGCTTTTTGGCTTCTAATCGATCAACAATACGTTCTAAAGAAAACTTTCTTGCACCTTTAACTAAAATCATCTCATCCTGAAAATTTGGTAACTTTGATAAAAAATCTGTCAAGGTGAGATAAGCAGTCGTAGGGATTTCAAAATGATTTTGAAATCCTGCAATTTGTTTTCCGATGGTAAACAGACGATTTATTTTTTGGCTGACCAGTAATTCATTCACTTTTTGGTAAAGATGTGCATCAGTCAATCCAGACTGCTGAATATCTGTTAAAATAACGGTCTTGATTTGTCGCTGCTTCTGTTGTTTCAGGAAATCAAGTGCAACAGTTAAGCCCTGAAAATCGTTATTATAAGTGTCGTCAATCAAATAACAACCATTGATCCCCTTTTTGATTTCTAACCTCATTTCCAGAGTTTTAAGTTTATCCAACCCCTTTTGAAGAATCTTTTGATTCAGTCCGCAAAGTAGCCCTGCTGTGAGGGCATGCAGGACATTTTCTATCCAAATTTGAAAAGAAAAAGGAAGTTGAAAGGTATACCAAACCCCTTTATATTGAAGTGATGCCTTGTTTTTTGAAAGCTTATAGTAAAAGCATGCTTCGGGGTCCATTGTTGACCAATCAAATATCCGATCGCGATACAATCCTTTTAAATGATCGAAAACCTCATAATGATCCCGTCGACAAATAATTTGCTTTGTGCCTACGAACAATTTTGCTTTTTCATCAATTTTATTTGCTAAATCTTTAAATCCCTGATCATGGGCTTCTCCAATATTGGTGAAGATACCTATAGTCGGTTGAAGAATTTTTTGCAAGTATTCCATTTCTCCTTGTTGTGAGATTCCTGCTTCAAAAACACCTATTTGGTGATGTTCTGACAGATCCCACACTGAAAGAGGTACACCAATTTGCGAATTAAAACTCTGGGGACTTTTAGCCACTACAAATTTTTCCGACAGAAGCGTGGCTAGCCATTCTTTCACCGAGGTTTTAGCATTGCTTCCGGTAATTGCAATCAAGGGTATAGGATTATGAGCGACCGCCCATCTTCCCAAACTTTGTAAGCAAGCCCTACTAGAAATCGTCAAAAAAATATTGGCTTTAGGATAAAGATTTACATCGATAGATTTCTCAACCACGAAACAACGCACACCGCGATTATAAAGCTCAGAAATAAAACAATGCCCATCTACTCGAGGGCCGATCATAGCCACGTAAAGCAATCCCTCAAATAGAGAAATTAGTCGCGAGTCATAGCCTAATCGGGTAATCATGATGTCTGAATGCTTACAGAGTTCTTTCCCTTCAATTTTCTTAACCAACTGTGACCAAAGGATTTTCATAACATCAATTCCATCTCAAATTGATCAATATTATTAACCAATCCTATTTTTATCAGAAATTGAAGCATCCCCTTAGCTTTAGAGGGAACATTCATCAAGGTCAGCGATCGTTGACAATCCTGTTGTACATATTTTAGCAGCGACGTTCCTACTCCCTGTCTTCTATAATCCTTTCGTACACCCAACTGTGATACCCTTCCCAAATGTCTTTGAAAAATGATATAACCAATTAAAGTTTCCCCCTGATAACTCTCTATCAATTTTTCATATTTCCAGTTGGTATTTAAACGGTCATTGGCATCTAAAAAGGAAGGCGAAAAATCGACAAATGCATTAAATCTATCTAATTTAAAATCCTGCGCCTCTCGATAAATTAGATGATTCAGTCCATAATCCAAAGGGACAGATCCTTTAAAACAATGGAGTAATTTTTTTTTTTTAAATCCCATAACCTCATATAATTTCAATGCACTCAAGTTGGTAGTAATAACCTCAAGCAAAATTCTTTCCGCACCACTTCCCCTTAAATTTGGCAACAAATTTTTATATATTTTCTGAATGATCCCCTTTCCTCGATACGCCGATACAACACCAGTACCTCCATTATAAATTGTGTCTATACCTTGAAAATAGGCTCGGGTGTGTAACATAAAACCAATAAGCTCTTCATCGTCTAACATAAGACCACTGATCTCTCCATTAAGCCCTAATTTTTCTAACATTCTGATGGAAAAGTCGTCATAAGATAACTTAAAAGGGGCATTAGCTTGAGTAAATGTCCGTGTAAAACAATAATAGAGGTCGCGAAGTAATGCCGGTTGATAATATTTAAAATACAAGGACACAATCAATAGAATATAGAAATATTGATAAAGTAAATAAAAAATATTACCAACTCCCTCAAACCAAGAAAGAAACCCACTTCATCATGGAAGAAATATATCGAATCAGATGCCTTTTTAAATCATTACAGTCCTTGAAAATTATCTGAAAAACAACGTCTCTACAAATAATATCTGCCATAATCATTTACATTTCTTATCCTTATTAACAGTCGATTATTTAAATTTAAGCATATTTTAAAAAAATCCTTTTGACTTTTTTTTATAACAATGGGAAGTTAGCTCAGTTGGTTTAGAGCACCGCCTTGACAGGGCGGGGGTCGCTGGTTCGAATCCAGTACTTCCCACATCTTAAATAAGATTCGCTTCAAGCTTTAAGTTGCATTTTTTTGTTAAAAACGGTTAATCTACCCAACTTAGAGTAGATATCTAATTATTTTTGATTGTGAGTAAAAATAAGTTAGGTTGGATTATTGCCCTGATGAGTGTTTCGCTAACTGGACTCATTGCTTTTCAATGGTATTGGATTGACACCGTAATTACTGGGAATCGTGATCATTTTGAACGCGATGTAATGACGGTCTTGTCCAATGTAACCCAGAAATTGGAACAACAAGAAGCTTTGTTTTATGTCAATCGACAAATGGAAAATTTTTCCACTCAAGCTCAATCAAAGAGATTTCATCCCTTTAAATTCCAGTCAAATTCAAACCCAAATGAACGCTCTAAACTTCAAGGGAAACAAAAGATCACATTTAAAGACAGCCTTTCTAAAACGGGAAGCTTCAACTTTTCTTTTGAAATGTTTGGTACTCCAATCCGTTCTAATAGAATGGGGGAAGCCCTCTTTGATGTCCTTAAATCTAATATTAATAATATTAAATTTGCCTACCCTAGAGATGCCTCTGAAACTGACATCCCCAATTCTAATCTCAGAAAAATTTTGGAAAAAATATCCAATAAGTCTAATATGATGATGAAGCTTTTAGAGGAACTAATGTTACCAAAAATTGGGCTGACCAATCGATTTGATCCTAACCAGCTCGATTCCCTTCTTCATACCGAACTAAAGAAAAAAAGTATTAATATCCCCTATGATTATGCCATTATCAACCCGCGCTCCGGACGATTAATTGAAATAAGTAAAAAATACTCAAGTGAACGTCTGTTGCAAAGTCACTTCAAAACCAATTTATTTCCTAATGATGTCACAAATGAACCTAATTTATTAGTTATTGATTTTCCAGATCAAGAAGAGTATCTGATGAGTAAAATATGGTTCACTTTATCTAGTTCAGCTTTATTAATTCTCATTATTTTAATTTGCTTCGGCTATGCTATTTTTACCATTATCCGGCAGAAAAATATCTCAGTGATGAAAACCGATTTCATGAATAACATGACCCACGAATTCAAAACGCCCATTTCAACCATAGGATTGGCAATCGAAGCTCTACTTGATCCAACAATACCGCAAAAGAATTCCATGAAAATGAAATACTTAGGCATTATTGCAGATGAAAATAAACGTTTAGAAAGTCAAGTGGCTGATGTTTTACAAATGGCACAACTTGATAAAAACGAATTAAAATTAAATTTAGTAACCGTAAATCTCCATTCCATTATACAACAGGCAGTAGACAAAATTTCTATTCAATTAGAGCGCAAATCAGGAAATCTAAAATTAGCCTTAAATGCGCCTCAGTTCAAATTAAAAGGGGATGAGGCTTATCTACTAGGTATTCTTCTTAATTTATTAGATAATGCCCTTAAATATTCAAATGATGACCCCAATATCATCATCCGAACACAAAACAACAAAGGTCAGCTCATCTGCTCCATCAAGGATCACGGTATGGGCATGACAAAAGAATCCCAAAGAAGTATTTTTCAGAAATTTTATCGTGTAGCCAGTGGCAATGTGCACAACATCAAAGGTTTTGGTCTTGGTCTTGCTTATGTCAAAGAAATCATTAAGTTGCACCACGGCAGCATAGAAGTAGAAAGCGAACTTAAAAAAGGAAGCACTTTTATCATTAAATTCCCCCTAGATTATGAGTAATACAAGAATTTTAGTGGTTGAAGATGATGTTAATCTTGGCCAAATCCTTCAGGAATATCTTAAATTAAAAGGATTTATTACCACATTGTCCACGAATGGTGACGCTGGTCTCAATGCTTTTTATGAAGGGTTATATGACCTTTGTCTGCTAGATTTAATGATGCCGAAAAAAGATGGATTTTCTCTTGCTAAAGATATCAGAGCTGTAAATGCTGATATTCCAATCATTTTTTTAACAGCCAAAACTATGAAAGAAGATGTTTTAAAGGGATTTAAAATAGGTGGAGATGATTATGTAACCAAACCGTTCAGCATGGAAGAATTATTGCTGAGAATTCATGCCATATTACGAAGATCTAGTTCGAAAAAATCTGCAGAATTTCCAAAAGAATATGTGATAGGAAACGTTCGTTACCATTATGACCAAAACACGTTGTTCATCGATCAAAAAAGCATCTCCTTGACGACCAAAGAAAATGAATTGATGAAATTGTTTTTGGAGAATTTAAATCAAACCGTAGATAGAACCTTAGCTCTGAAACGGATTTGGAAGAACGACAGCTATTTCAATGCCCGAAGTATGGATGTATACATTGCTAAACTTCGAAAATATCTTCAATTGACTGATATACTTAAAATCATCACAATTCATGGTGAAGGATTTAAATTGATTCAAGTCGTTTAACTAGCTTCTAATCTATTAGCTTTGTAAATAAGGTTTTTTCTCATACAAAATATAAATTATCCATAATTGAAATCATCTCTTCGATACTAATTCATGAAGTAAAACGACGAGATTGATTAACGGTGATTTTAAAAGAGAGAAAATATACGAATTAAGTCCACTCGATCTTGCCAAAAAATTTGTAAGCTTAGGCATCAATAAACTTCATTTAGTTGACCATGATGCTGCCAAAAAAGGACATGTCGTAAATTATCCAACCCTTGAGACCCTTGCAGATCATACCTCTCTTAAAATAAATTTTACCGGGGGCTAGCACAACAAAGGAGATGCCAATAAAGCCTTTGAATTCGGTGCAGACAGCATCAAGAACCTCAACAGTTTCTATAATCAACCAGAATTATTCAAAGCTTGGATGATTTCTTATGGGCGAGAGAAAATAATTTTAGGTGTAGATAGTTTAGAGCATCAAATTAGGATAGGAGGGTGGTTAAAGAAAATGAAAATTGATCTTATTAAACACATTGCCTACTACTATGAGAGGAATCTCAAATATATCAAAAATACGGATATTTCTAGGAAGTCCTTATTCGAAGACCCCCCAGTGGAATTATATCAAGAACTCCTCGCAGAATTTCCGAACCTTCAAGTTTTAGCCAAAGGTGGTGTACGTAATATCACGTATATAAAGACATTAAAAAAAATTGGTATACACAGTTTGGTTTTCAGTAGCTCTTATATTTCGAAGGTCGTATTACCCTTAAAGGACTAGGTGATTTTATTGCCTTTAGTAGTTAATCAACACTTAGACCCTCAAGTCTCTCTTGGCTTCTGTTTTCATACTTATGCTTATAAATAAAATAAAACACAAAGTTGTACTTAATCAATGAATTAT
>CAJWQD010000042.1 GCA_913045135.1 uncultured Flammeovirgaceae bacterium
GAATAAATTTTGGCAGATGTTCCCAGTTTTGGGTTTAGACTTCGGGATGTGCGCATTGGGTTATCAATATCGCTGAAAATAAATTTTAAAATATATTTGAGATTTTGAAGTATCCTCATTGGGGCGTACAAATCTTAGTTCACGGACTGCCTAATTTTAAAAGCTTTGTTCCCTTTTTGCACAAAAAGTTGAATTTGAAAGGATTAGGAGAATTTATGGATCTTACCTTTTTTCGGTCACTTGAACGAAGATCGCGTTTCTCCCATTCGAGAACAATGGAAAGGTAAATCGATTATAAAGAGGATTGTTAGTGAGGAGGATACTGTAAAAGCCATTAATTTAGGAGCAGATGGTTTGATTGTCTATAATCATGGAGGACGTTTGTTAGATGCCGGTCAATTATCCTTGTTTCTATGACTAATTTGACGAAAAGATATCAGAAAGAGATCACAATTATGATTGATTCAGTTTTACGCGGAGGACCAGCCATTGCCCGCACGATGGCGAGTGGTGCATCATTGACTTTCATAAGTAGAAGTTTTATGTATAGAGTTGGAGCTTTAGGTAAAAAGGGAGGAAATAATAGTATTTGTTTAATTAAAAAAGGGTTGCAGCAAGTCATAAAATAGCTCTCCTGCCAAACAACCAATGAATTCCAAAATCACTTAATTTAAGATGGGTAAATTAAGGTTTTTGTAGTTGAATCTTCGTATCAACAATAAAAGATTTGATGAATACAAAAAGCGATACAATATGAGAAAAGAGATTTATAATTAAATGAGAATTTTTTAATATTAAGATTCAGATCAAGATTAAAATTTGGTGTTCTCTTTATACAATTATGTATAATAAAAAACCCTCTTATGAGGGTTTTTTAATATTTAAAAATAAAAAGTATTTAATTCAATTGGGTGCTTAAATCTTCCACTTGCATAAGTCTTTCTGTTGATCTACCCCACATTTCTAGTGCTTGATTGTAAGCGGTAGCATCTTTTCTATACGATCCCTCTCCAAACATTTCATTGTAAAGTTGAGCTTCTGTTTTTTCAGTATCAGGATATTTTCCGAACTCTCCAAATTTGTCAAATCCGTTACAAATAATATATTCATTAGTATTACCACCGGAGATCACTTGGAAAACACCTTGAATTCCTGAGTAATTATGTGCTTTCATAACCATAGCGCCCCGGTCAAGAAAATTATACACGTCTGCTTCATGACCTGGTTTAATAAATCTTCTCCAGACATACATGTGCTTAAATGTTGTAGTAGGAGTCCAATTGTGAGAGTGATTGAGTGATCTTGACCACACTTTCCAGCCCGTCTGACTTTCGACAAATTGATCAACATTATCAGCCCAATATTTTCGTTGAGCATTATTACCTTGTTGTTGATTATTGAAAAAGTCCCAATCTTTATACCCCATAACTCGTTGGTACTTTCCTTGGTTCTCGCCGTCCATATATTTGAAGGTAAAAATAGCAGTTTCAGGAGTCGTATTAAATTTTTTATTCTTTTTAGCAGCTGCTGCTTCAAATTGTTTCACCATTCCTTTTTTTGGCATTAGATCATAACTCATCCAAATTTCAGGACTTTCTTGTGCTTGAACCATCATGTTAAATACAATGATGGCGATCATAGTTGATATTATATTTTTCATGTTAATTTGATTGTAAAGTTAATTTTAAGATTAAGACTCTAAGGTATTGATTTTTTATAAGATGACAAATTATCATTTCTAGCATAATTCAAAATCTTAAATTTATGAAAATAAATAAACATAATAAACTGATGATTTTTTTTTGAAAAAGTATGGAAAAAGGTCAAATGAATATGGGTTCAAAAATTTTTGTTGATATACTTTGAAAGCTAAATTTTTATTAAACAAAAAGGAGCTAGGACGTGAGAATTTGAGCAATTATAGTTTATTTAACAAATATCCTAATTGGATTGAAAAAAAGTTTTGGGGTCTTCTTAATATATTTTTGATAATGTGATAAATGTCCCCACTTTTCCTTTCCTATTTCCTCTAACAAAGGGATACCACTTATGTAAACGAGCAAAACATAGGTAAAGATGGGTGAAATTAAGGTAATTAATTGAAGACCTGACAATGAAGAAAAAGAACATATGGCAATACCGATCCATAAGATTATTTCACCTAAATAGTTGGGGTGTCTTGAGTAAGCCCAAAGTCCAGATTGAATAAAATCATTTTTAAACATTGATTTTTTTCGAAAACTTTTTTTTTGATAATCAGCTATAATTTCTATCAAAAAGCCTAAAATAAAAATAAAGAAGCCAACCAAGAAAAAGGAATTTAAGATGACCCCTTTGGCAATTGCCGTCAGGGCACAAGTGGAACAAACAGAGACCCACATGCCTTGAAGAGTCCAGGTCATGAAAAATTGAGTCGGTGATTTTTTAATGAATTTAAACCTTTTGTCTTCTCCTGTGCTATTAATTCTAAAGTATAAAAAAATGCCTAATCTCAAAGCCCAAATAATCACAAATAAGCCCAAGATCAAGTTACCAAAGTTCAATCCAGTCATAGAGTAACTGGCATGGCTCGTATAAATAATTACCGTAAGGTAGGTAAGGCTACCCGATAGGTCAAAAAATTTTTCTGTTTGAAAATAATAAGCGGGAACAAATAATATCCATTGAATCAAAAAGGAGATTAAAACTGCGTTTATGACGATATCGATGGCGGTCAACTGTGCTAATCCATAAGCCATTGCAAATGCGGTAGAAGAGAATAGTAAATAAGATATTTTTTTTTTCATTTAATAATGAATTTTATAGCAATATTTTCAAGTCAAAAAATAATTAATTACAAATAAGATTATATATGCTGTTAAGTAAAAACGATAATAATTACGTGTCCTTATGTAGACTGAATCATTTGGAAAAATAGTTGTGAATAAGGCAATCAGTTCTTTTTTGAAGAGGGGTTTAATATTTATTTTCCAATCATCGGTTTGATAGACTATTTTTCTAAATCGACTTCTAAAATAGGTACTGGGGACGCCCCAAACTAGTAAGATTATCCAGAAAGTATCTTGTTCAATCATTGTCCTGAATTTGTATATATCGCTGGTTTTTAAAAATTAAAGTAGGCCCTACAAACGTGTCAGTAACTTATTAGACCTTGATAACTTTTACAATAAAAACAAATTTATTTAAATAAAAATTGCTCTAATTAAATTAAAATAAATAACCGAATATTTGAATTTTAAATTAAGCATATTTTGTTATTTAATTGTTAACAATATTAAATCGATTATAATTGTTTATCCATTACGACTATGAAATATATATTAAATTTCCTTTTGAAAAATAAAGTGAATCAGAAAATTAAAATATATTTTAATTTTTAATAAGTACCTAAGTGAACAGAATTGCTAATAAATTGAGTTTTATATATATACTTATCTTGTTAAAGAATTGTATATTTATGAAGAAAATTAAATTATATTTATTTTATTTTGACTTTTAATTGTAATAACTCATTTCTTAGTCAATGCTCATCCAGAGTGTAAAATCTTCTTTTTTAGCGTCATTTCTTTATTTATCCTTGTTGAATATCGCTCAGAGCGAAGCGTCCAATAATAATATAACATCGGAATTGACGATGACGATTACTGCTGAGGAAGTAATAAGTGGTACAACTTCCAATGATAAGGTATTGAATTTAACATTTGTAAGCAGTGCACCCACCAAAGACTTCACTCCTTCGGATGTAAAAGTAACAAATGGAAAAATTGGAGGAGCTAAAAGAGTAAATAGCACCACTTATACTGCGAAGTTCAAGGCATTAGAAGAAGGATTGACTAAAATCAGTATCCCTGCAGGAAAATTTAGTAATGCTAAAGGAAATAAAAATAGTGCGTCTTCAGAATTTACTTGGACTTATGATGCCACGCCTCCTAAAATGACGATCGAGGTGATAAAGATCAATCAGGTGGTTAAGAGTATTAAAATTTTATTAAAGAAAGAAAAAAAAATAGCCTCTCAAACCCTTCCTTCGGATGATGAGGTATTAAGGTTTCAATTCACAAGTAGCGAAATAATTACAGGCTTTGAGGCATCAGATATAGTTGTAAATGGAGGTGTACTAAGCGAATTTGAAGGGAGTGAAATGAGTTATTCGGCTATCTTCAAACCCTCAGAGCCAGGACTCAAAGATTTTGAATTAGCTGCTGGTTCTTTTGTCGATGTCGCAGGTAACACCAATGATCTCATATCATTTAGCTCCAATTATGTTCCTCCAATAGGTTCGGATTATGGAGGAGGTGTAATTGCTTATTTATTTACTCCGCATGATTCAGGATATGTAAAAGGAGAAGTTCATGGTTTAATTGCCGCAAAAAATGATCAAACTACACTTTCAGGTGCTCCTTGGCATAATGGATCTTTCATCAAAACAGGGGCTACTGGAGTAGAAATAGGTAAAGGTCGTAGAAATACTGAGTTGATTGTCTTAAAGCAAGGTAACACAGTCAATGAAGAGTCCTTTGCAGCTAATTTATGCTTAGATTATAGGGTAATAGAGGATAACGTACTTTATGACGATTGGTTTTTGCCCAGCAAGGATGAATTAAATAAGCTATTTTTGAACAAAGAATTGATTGGGAATTTTGAAGTTGATGGCTATTGGAGTTCTACCGAAGAAGATCAGAAGGGGGCTTGGAGACAAAGTTTTTACAATGGTTATCAAAATTACGGAAATAAGCGAAGTGAGGGGATTGAGGGATCTGCAAGCGGTTATTATGGAAGACATGTCCGTGCCATCAGGACCTTTTAGTTGATTGAATAGTAATTGTATTAGTATGTGATTTCTTTCGGTGAAGGCATAATTTTTAATTCAAATTAAGGCCTAGTTATATTTAATTCTATTTTTATCAAAAACTTTATGAAACATTTTTCTTTTATAGCGCTGATTACATTTTTATTTTTTAATGTCGATTGCTCAGACCAGGGAAATAGTCAAAAGCCC
The DNA here is from genome assembly GCA_913045135.1 of uncultured Flammeovirgaceae bacterium. GTDB lineage: Bacteria > Bacteroidota > Bacteroidia > Cytophagales > Cyclobacteriaceae > UBA4465. The sequence continues at coordinate 5,000 of CAJWQD010000042.1, forward strand.
TATTTATCGACTAAAGATAATCCTTTTTTTACCCAAGGTAATCAGCCCATAGATTTTGCTTTGATCAAAGCTAATCATGTAAGCGAGGCGGTAGCAATGATTGAAAAAATGACCAAGGAAGCTCTAACTAAAATAATAGCACTCAAAGATGGAGATAGAAACTTTGAAAATACGATGAGGGCTTATGATGAATTATTTGCAAATTTCCATGCAATTGCATCTCCTATATATTTGATGGCCTATACTCATCCAGATTCAGCCATTAGAAATCAAGCTCAAGAGGCAAACACTGCGCTCAGCCAATTTGGTAATGAAATCAGTTTGAATGAGGACTTATACAAAGCTATCAAGTCGTATTCAAATCGTATGGAGGTCGATCAATTAAAGTCTAATCAGAAAAAATTCTTAAATGAGTCAATTATTGAATTTGAGCGTAATGGTTTTGCCTTATCCAAATCTAAGAGAGACCAATTAAAGGTCATCAAAGATCAATTAGCGGTTCTCAGTGATCAATTTTCCGAAAATATTGCCGCTGAGGATGATTTTTTAGAAGTAGGTGCTGATGACATGGAAGGCCTACCAGTTGACTATAAAAAAGCACATCAACAAGCGGGAGGTATTTACAAAATAGATTTATCTTATCCTTCTTACGGACCTTTTATGAAATACAGCAAATCTGAAAGTGCGCGTAAAGCTCTTTTTATGAAATATCAGAACAGAGCAGCTCCTGAAAATCTTGAGGTCTTACAGCAATTGTTAGAAAAAAGAAGAGAAATGTCAAATTTGCTTGGATACGATAGTTATTCTGCTTACATCCTGGCGGATAGAATGGTTCAAGATCCTGCGACGGTATGGGAATTTGAGGAAAATTTAAAGGATGACCTACGGGAAAAAACACAGTTGGATGTTGCTGAATTACAAGCGGCAAAAAAGGCAAATGGTGATGGAACAGATCAAATAAAGCCTTGGGATCGTAGCTATTATTTTAATTTACTTCTCAAAGAAAATTATGAGCTGGATGCCGAAGAGGTTAAACAATATTTTGCTCTGGATGATGTTATTAAAGGGCTCTTTGATCTCACCAAAATCCTATTTGATCTAGAATATAAAGAAATTTTGCAACCTAGTGTGTGGCAAGTGGATGTCCGAATGTTTGAGGTTTATCAAGATAAAAAATTGAAAGGTATTTTCTATTTGGATTTACATCCCAGAGCAAATAAATATAATCATGCGGCTTGTTTTAGCATCATCAATGGGAGATTAACCCCCAGAGGGTATCAGATTCCCATGGCGAGTTTAGTCTGTAACTTTCCAAAGGCTACAAGTGAAAAACCTGCTCTTATGCCACACAGTGAAGTCGAAACGTTTTTTCACGAATTTGGACATGTACTTCACCAAATGTTAACTACCGCAGAATTGCATGCGCAATCAGGTACCAATGTTGCTAGAGATTTTGTTGAAGCGCCTTCTCAGATTTTTGAGAATTGGGCTTGGGACTATGAAGTTTTGAAAAATTTTAGTAGACATTATAAGTCTGGGCAAGTTCTTCCAAAGCCCTTATTCGATAAAATGCGTGCGGCTAAAAAAGTGGGCTCAGGGATAAGCGCTACTGGGCAAGTATTTTTGGGGACCTATGATTTAACACTTCATGATCAATTTGATCCTAATTCAGGAAAAACTACTACAGATGTATTGCGCAGGGTACATAATGAAGTGCTCCCTTATCCTTACCAAGAAGGTACCTATTTTCAGGCTGCATTTGGGCATCTCGATGGCTATGGATCAAGCTATTACGGTTATATGTGGTCATTAGTTTATGCTCAAGATATGTTTTCGATATTTTCTGAGAATGGAATTTTAGATAATAAGACAGGATTACGTTACAGGGATATTATTTTAGCAAGGGGTAGTTCTGAAAAAGCCATAAACTTGGTTACGGAGTTTCTGGGTAGAGCTCCTAATAATGAGGCGTTCTTGAAAGAGTTAGGACTAAAGTAAGATGGATCATTTCATAGGTGTTAGTCCAGCCGATCCTAGTATATTATTACTTTTTTTTAGAGAAAATGTTTTAGACCTTATGTTCATTATATTATTCTGAAGTAAAAGTTGTGGCATGTATCTATTTAAATAAAGGCCCTAGTCCATTTGTTGTTGGATATAATTAAGCTAATAATTTTAGTTTATAATTTGTGATAAATGAACGATTAAAATGCATTTTTATGAAGAATTTAATAATTCTATTAGTCCCTTTAATTTGCTCAAATCTTGCTAATTCTCAAATTGATGTAGCTCCTGACAGAATTCGAGGAGAGGGTCCATTTAATCAACTCATCATCAGAGGAGTCACATTGATAAATGGTAATGGGGCCCCACCCACAGGACCTGTAGATGTAACAGTAGAAGGTAATAAAATTGTCAGTATTCAAAATGTAGGTTATCCAGGACTTGAAATCAATGAGGACAGTAGACCAAAATTAAAAAAAGGAGGTAAGGAAATAGATGCGCAGAAAATGTATTTGTTACCTGGATTCATTGAAATGCACGGCCATATCTCATCTCAGAAATCCGGAAAAGCAGATTATGTTTATAAGTTATGGATGGCACATGGCATTACGACTATCCGCGACCCTTCATGTGGCCAAGGCTTGGACTGGGTATTATCCGAACGAGAAAGAAGTCTCAAAAATGAGATTACTGCACCAAGAATATTGGCTTATACAAGTTTTGGTCAAGGTATGAAATATGGGATTAACAGCCCCCAAGAAGCTATAAACTGGGTGAGGAATAATGCAGCTAAAGGCGCTGATGGGATTAAGTTTTTTGGTTCAAGACCTGATATATTCAAAGCTGCCCTTCAGGAGAATAAAAAGCTTGGATTGAGATCGGCGTGTCATCATGCACAAATGGATGTGGCTTTGATGAATGTACTAGAAACAGCTCGTAATGGATTAACAACGATGGAGCATTGGTATGGGTTACCGGAGGCCCTTTTTGAAGATAGAACAGTTCAGAATTATCCATTAGATTATAATTATATGAATGAAGGAGATCGATTTGAGGAGGCAGGAAAGTTGTGGGAGCAAGCTGCATTACCGTACTCAAAAAAATGGAATGAAGTCATAGAGGAACTCCTTTCCTTAGATTTTACGATTGATCCTACGTTTGTACCTTATAGCATTTTCAGAGATGTGCAAAGAGGTAGCAGCTTACCTTGGCACTCGGACTATACTCGCCCTGCACTTCTTGAATTTTTTTTACCGGCTAGGGATTCCCATGCGGCAGCTTACTATGATTGGGGAACGGAAAAAGAAACTCAATGGAAGGAAAATTACAGGCTTTGGATGATATTTGTTAATGAATATAAAAATAGAGGAGGTAGGGTGACGGCAGGAGCAGACTCGGGCTACATGTATAATTTATATGGTTTTGGTTACATTCAGGAATTAGAGTTATTGAGAGAGGCAGGATTTCATCCGATGGAGGTCATTCAATCGGCCACCTTAAACGCGGCAGAGGCCATTGGAATGGATGAAAAGATAGGTACTATCGAGGTAGGAAAATATGCAGATATGATTCTAATGGATCAAAATCCATTAAAAAATCTTAAGTATTTATACGGAACTGGAGATATCAAGTTGGACAAGAGCAACAACCTAGTTCGGGTTGGAGGGGTCAATTATACCATCAAGGACGGAATTATATATGATGCTAGGAAATTGCTGGAAGATGTGAAGAAAATTGTTGATAAAGAAAAGGAAGTCAATCCTAATTGGGAGAATTCAATGATGCAATCAATTGGACGATGATTATTTTCTTTATAATTATTTAAAAAAAGTGGGTTACTTTTTTCATGAAAGACGTATTCAGTTAAGAATATACTATTTTTAATTTTTATTAACTTAAAAATTTTATAAATTAAAGGGAAAAATCAAACTAATCAGAACATTGTTGTTAAGATTATTTAAATTATCATAAAATTAATGAAGATCAGATGAAAGAATTTAAAAACATATTATTTGTCAGCTTACTGCTGTCCCTCGCGATTTCTATGTCTTGTTCAGAAGACGATGATATTGAGGATCTTGATGGTGGAGGGGCTACCGTAAGTGATAGTGCTGAAGTCGTACTTGGTTCTCCTGGACAACTTATTATGGGCCAAGATACTTTTCCATTGGGTTTAGGAGCTCTTGAAGCTTACGGGATGGAGAGTGAAGGAGAAATACCATTTTTGGGCTACACAACAATAGACGGGGAACGATGTATTGAGTTACCCTACAACTCAGATATTTTACTGCAGGGTGGTACTTATACTGTAGATCAACTTAATTCTTTTCTGGAGGCAGAAAGTCAGGAAGAATTTGACGCATTTGCAGAAGAATTTGGTCCAGGTAAAGTTATTGGAATTTTTTCCTGGTTGGATCATGACGAGGAGGACATAACCAGCGGTGAATATAAAGGAGGTACACTTTTTTTTAATGAAAAATTTCCCAACTATGCAGTTTCTTCTATCGAAGAGTTGGATGAATTTATGGAGGGTAAATATGAGGAAACTTATGGATCTGCATGTATGGAATGTGAAGAAGCTTATCAAAGTGTGTGCGCTGGCGACGAAATGACTTTTGAAGTCTGGGATGAGGAAATTGAAGATTATGTTGAGATCACTGAGGTGATGACGGGAGAAAGGCTTTATGAGACTTATTTGTACTCAGGGAATTGTAGATTAACCGGTGTCGATCGAGCATGGATGGATGAGGTTTGTGAGATGGAAGGCTTTTCCTTCGCTAATTTCATAAATGAGTTTGAAATAGTTATGATTTCTACAGAAGAGGATGGAGAGATTACAGAAGAATTTTATGATGTTTCAAATGTTACGCTGGATTTAGAAGTGTTAGGTGGTGGTATTTATTCCATTAGTGCTAATGGAGATGTTATGATGTATGATGAGGAGAGCGAGGAGTATATTTCAGATCCGGTACCATTTTCTCTTAGTTACTCGGGTAGCCTTTATGAGGAGGATTATAAAAACGAAGAAGGATATGATGATGAAGATTATTATGAAGAATGCTTCACAGAGGAGTTATCTGAGACCGAAGGATGGTGGGTTGACTCTGTATCTGTTATCTATCCAGATGCCGAGATTATGATGGCTTTCTTAAATATTTGTGAAACAGGAGATTACCGAGATGAACATGTAATTGTACATATTTTTGATGGCAGCCATGAAGATGTAGAGGGAGATGAAGACTTTGAGATTGACCATTTTTGTGAAATTGTTTTTGAAAATAGTCAGCAAGAATTAGTCTATAACGGTTGTTCAAATTGCGAGTTTGAGGATATTCCAGTTGATGAAGAGGGCTATTGGACTGCACATCTTGATTCTGTGTATGAGGACGTGGTTATAGATCACATTGAATTGGTAGATTGTAGCCAGGTGTATCCTGATGATCAAATCATGTTGACAATCTATTTGGAAAATAATTGTTACATAACTTTTGATCATGAGAACGAAATGATTTGGTCTGAGTATTGTGAATACTGCACTTACATCGAATACGATGTCGATGACGAGGGCTATTGGACTGAATATATTCCTGAAGATGAGGTAGTAACAGAAATATTTTTAGATGAGTGTGAATATGATGATAGACTTCCTGAATGGACCCTTTATATCTATTTTGAAAGTGGTTGTTATTTAATTTTTGATGATATGCATGAGGAACTGATCGTTGATGCATGTGAAGAAAGTGGTAATTTTGAGGAGTGCTCTTTCTCTGAAGTTTCAACTGATGAGCAAGGATACTGGTCAGATTTTGTTGGTGATTCTTCTACAATTAATCAAATGGTTGTTTCCATTTGTGTAAGCGAATTTGATTTGCCAGAGCCGGATTATAGAATGCTTTTCATTCTTAATGCTGATAGTTCGGTAAAGGTCTTAGGTTTTATTGAGGAAACGCAGGAGGTTGATTTTGACAGTGATTCCTCGGAGGAGGAGACTTTTAGTTTGATTTCTATTGATAATACTCAGTGGGCATCAATGATTTCAGAGGAATTCCCTGACAAGGAAATTGAGGCTGTTTATAAAAGTTCATATGAGGATGAGGTCGAATCTTGGGTTGATATTTATGTTTTCTTTGAAGATGATTGCTTCGTGATATTTGATGATTATGAGGGGGAAATATGGGAGGATGCATGTAATGACTGGAGATACGATGAAGATGATTTTGATGGTACTGAAATAGAGGATAATGGGCGAAAAGAGACTCGCTTTAGAACTATCTTTAGAAAATCCACAACTTCAAGTGTCAATAATTCTACGATCAAATACTTTACTCCATCTACTCGTGGTAAGAAAACTGATTTGATCAAGAAAGGCGTCATTAGAAATAAAATAGATTATAAAATATATTCTAAGCGCTCTAATTCGAATATCAGAAAAGTGAAAAAATCACAATTTTCTTTTATGAAATAAGAGCAAATCAAACCCTCGAAAGCCTATGTTAGATTTTATATCTAGCATAGGCTTTTTTTCTGCCATTAGTTATTAGCAAAAAGTATAAAATTTTTCTATTTGAATTTGAGAGTCTATCATGCTGTATAATTTAATTTGATTTGTTTAAGATGAGTTCGATAGATATTGCCTAAATAATTTATGGCTGAGAAGATTATAATTGATAAGAGTAAGTGTCTAATAATTTTATTAATTTCTATTTTACTGGGTTAGAATTTAGGTTTCTGAATTGATATTGATTGTGTGAAGTAGTCTCACGTTTGAAATATATTTATCTGAATTTTTACGAACTTTGAGGATTAGTTTATTGTAATAAAAAAGTTCTTGTCGTGAATAAATCACTAAAACAATTAAGTCTCGATCACACACTTTTTGCATGGTCAAACCAAAAAGTATTGAATCCTATTCATATAAAAAAAGCAAAAGGTGTTTATCTTTATGATGATCAGGGGAAGCGTTACATAGACTTTTCCTCTCAGCTGATGAATGTCAATATTGGGCACGGTAGACAAGAAATTACCGAGGCAGTTAGAAATCAAATGACATCCTTAAGCTATGTTTGTCCACCTTTTACGACAGATTCACGTGGTTTGCTGGGGGAAAAATTAGCCTCAATCACTCCCGATCATATTAATAAGACTTTTTTTACATTAAGTGGAGCTGAGTCAAATGAAAATGCCATTATTTTAGCGAGGCTTTATTCAGGGAAGCATAAAATCATTACACATTATAGGTCCTATCATGGAGCTACCATGGGAGCGATTAGTGCAGGAGGTGATCCAAGAAAAAATTACATTGATAATCAACAGGCTCCTAATTTTATTCATTTCGAGAATCCCTATTATTATAGATGTCCATGGTATTCGTCTAGCTTTGAAGAATGCGGAGATCGTTCTATTAAAAATTTGGAAAATACGCTACTTTATGAAGGTCCTAATAATATTGCAGCGATTCTATTAGAGGGTGAATCGGGTACTTCAGGCTGTATTAAATATCCACCTTTTTATCTCAAGAAGGTAAATAAACTTTGTAAAAAATATGATGTTTTATTGATCATCGATGAAGTAATGAGTGGATTTTGCAGGACTGGTAAATGGTTTGGATATGAGCACCATGATATTGAACCTGATATTATAAGTATGGCTAAGGGGATTACTTCGGGCTATATTCCATTAGGAGGGATTATGGTTTCGGATAAAATTTCGGATAGTGTTGCAGATAGGTTTTTACCCCTAGGGCTTACTTATAATTCTCATGCAGTTGCTTGCGCAGCTGCATTGGCGGTATTAAATATTTACGAAAACGAACGATTAAATAGTAATGCCGAGCGAATGGGTTTTTATACAGATGCTTGTATGAAAAAGTTGATTGATAAACATCCTTCCATCGGTGATTGGAGAAATACAGGTATGTTAGGTTGCTTAGAATTGGTTAAAAATCGAGATACCAAAGAACCTATGGCACCTTTTAATGCAAGTCCATCAGAGATGAGTATAATGAATAAGGTAGTAGGCGAGCTCAGAGCATTAGGTATGTTCACTTATACCAGATGGAATTATATATTTGTTGCGCCTCCGTTAATTGCTAATGAAGAAGAGATTGATGAAGGTATGGATATCATTAGTAAAGCCTTGTTGATAGCTGATGAATATTGCTATTAACCTAAGCATGGTAATAAAATCATTTATTTTGGCCATTTATTTTGGCCTCTTATTTTTTATTGGTTGGAAATCGTCCAAAAAAGTAAACAATATCAAAGATTTTTTTGTTGGGGGCAAAAAGCTGGGCTTCTGGGTGACAGCTTTTTCCACGCGAGCAACAGGTGAATCTGCTTGGTTATTATTGGGACTAACAGGACTGGGAGCAGTAGTTGGTATCAGCGCTTTTTGGGTCGTATTTGGAGAAGTAATAGGGGTAAGTATTGCATGGATATTTATGGCCAAAAAATTTAAGCGCATTACTGATAAATACAACTCGATTACCATACCAGACTTTTTGGTAAGTCACTTCGATTCTAAAACCAATCATTTGAGATCTTTATCAGCACTCTTTTTGTCTTTTTTTATTATTATATATGTGAGCGCCCAGATTGATGCGACAGGATCTGCTTTTGAAGCTTTTATGGGTTGGAATTATTTTGTAGGAGCTATTGTCGGTTATGGCATTGTTCTTTTTTACATCACATTTGGAGGTTTTATTGCTGTGGTATGGTCTGATCTCATTCAAGGATCTTTGATGTTTTTGGCATTATGTGCATTACCCTTTATAGGATTATTTTTTTTAAACCAGGAACTTACTTTTTGGCAAAGGTTAATTCATATTGATCCAGGTTTGGTTTCTATTTGGGGTTTAGGTGGATTTAATTCAGTCAACTTTGCCACGATCGTTGGCTATTCATGTATTGGATTAGCATTTTTAGGATCACCTCAGATTTTTGTTCGCTTTATGGCTGTAAAAAATGAAGTCGAGATAGATAAAGGAAAGTGGATAGCTATATTTTTTACACTCTTTAGTGATTGTGCAGCAGTTTTTATAGGTATTATGGCTCGGTATTTTTTCACTGAAGCGGGTTACGATGTTGAAGAGACGTTAGGAAATAATGGACAAAATTCTTTAATACTCGTTGTCGAATTTTTGTTACCAATTGTATTTGTAGGTTTATATATGGCCGTTATTTTAGCCGCGATTATGTCTACCGTAGATTCATTATTGGTATTGGCATCAAGCGCACTTGTTTTAGATATTTATTATAAAATAATAAAGCCTTCCGTATCACTTAAAAGGCTTGTGAGTATATCCCGTATGGTCACTTTTGTTTTAGCATCTATTGCTTTATTGGTTGCTTTATTAGTTGCTATTTCAACTCCGGAACGGACCATTTTTTGGTTTGTATTGGTAGGCTTTCATGGTATAGCAGCAAGCTTTTGCCCGACGATTATCCTTGCCTTATTTTGGAAAGATTTCTCGGAGAGGGGAGCTATCGCCGCAATGATATCCGGTTTTTTTGGTGTTTTAGTTTTTAAATTTATAATGCCTAGACTAGAGGGCATTGGAATATATTTTGATAAAATTGCAGAGTTGGCACCTGCAATGCTTATTGGATTTTTGTCAGGCTATCTGGTATCTAAGTTCTTTCCCAATATGCCGACTACTAAATGATATTAAAGCTGAACGTAAATTATCATATTTTTTTAAATTGTATAGCGATAATATTATTACTGTAAATTTCAAACAGACGAGTGCCATACCCATAACCATTGAATCAGATAAATTATACAACGTGGATATAGCGATCTTTGTTCTCATCCCAAGTATTCTGGGTGCGCACTTTTAAGAAATATTGATTGTTACCTTAGGTCGGTATCAGCAATTGAGAAAACTATTTATGAAAAAACAAAAAAGTAGTTAAATATATAGATTTTATATTTGGGAAGATTAAGGGTTTAAGTGTAATTAGAAATTAATATTAAGGAATTAAAATTTTGCTGAGATATAGATAACTCCACCTAAAATTTTGTTGAATACAGGACATTATGCCAAATGCGGTATCAGTCAAACACAATATTATTAACTTATATTGATCTTCTTTTGACCAAAAAAGGGTTAAAATGTCTTTTATTATGAAACCAACTTTCTGAGCCAATCATAATATAAACTGATACCAAGGCATACAGTCATTATCCAGATGATTATGAGATTGAAATAGAGTGTATCAATATGATATCCCAAAATATATTTTGAAGGAGCATAAAATATGGTTCTAAAATCCATTAAATGTTTAGGAGACCGTTTTTCTTGATAGATAGGATAGATCTTTTGAATTAATTGGTTTTCCACCTCAATGACTCTTTCTGGCGCACTTATGTTTTTTACTAAGTTAGCAATGGATTTGTTATAAGATTGTGACTTAAGTAAAGCCTGCGTATTAATAGGAATAGAATCAAGAATTTTACGTTTTTTTTCTCTACCTTTTTTTGCTTTGTTGTTGTAATAAGTCCTCAAATCTTCAAAAAATTGATTTGTTTCATCCATCAGAACAGAAGAAAAGGTATCTATTGTCAATTGATTTATTTTCGTAAATTTATCATTACCGATAATTTGCAATACTGCAGATATTTCATTTCGAATGGTGGTTAATCGGTCCTTAACTTCTATTATTTGCTTA
>CAJWQD010000043.1 GCA_913045135.1 uncultured Flammeovirgaceae bacterium
TTAAACGTATAGCTCCTCCTAATAGGGAATTATTGGCTCAAGGGACTGGCAATCTTATTGCTGGATTTATTGGTGGTCTTCCTTTGACTCAGGTAATTGTTAGGAGTTCGACCAATATACAATCTGGTGGTAGAACTAGAGCTTCCTCTTTTTTTCATGGAGTCTTGATGTTGATTTGTGTAGTATTATTACCGGGCGTAATCAATCTTATTCCTTTGGCAAGTCTTGCCGCCATACTTTTAGTCGTAGGTTATAAATTAGCCAGCTTCAGTATAATAAAACAAGTATATAATATGGGGCGTGCTGAATTCATTCCGTTTACAGTGACAATTTTTGGAATTGTTTTTACTGACTTATTGACGGGTATATCTATTGGGCTTGTGATAGCAATATTTCATATATTATGGAACAATTACAAAGCAGCTTATTTTTTTGATGCTGATTCTCACGTACCGGGCGAGCCTATCAAAATTGAACTATCTGAAGCTGTTACTTTTCTCAACAAAGCTGGGATTTCAAAGGCACTTACAGAATTACCTGATGGTAGCAGTGTGATGATTGATGCTTGTAAAACCGTAAGTATTCATCCTGATGTTATAGAGATAATTTCAAATTTTGAAGCGACTGCCGAAAACAGAAATATTTCTGTGAAATGGACAGGTTTGGTGCAGGAAAAAAATAAAAGTGATCAAAATAATTTATTTGATACGATTAAAAAGCATAATACGATAATTGAGTCTAAAGATATTTAAATATACGATTATGATAAATCATATTGATAATAGCAATGTAATTTTTAATGTATCTAATATTAAACGTGATAGTCTTTTGCTCAATGTACTCTACGAAAATAGTGAAATAGACATCGTGGGAGCTATGTATGACGTGCATACTGGAGCTGTATCATTTATGTAATTTTTATGCATACCGGTACAAAAATTAAGCTTCTAATAATACTCTTTTTTACTACTTCTGCGGCTTTTGCTCAATCAGATGAAATGGGAAATTGGTTGATGTATTTCGGTCAAAATAAGATAAAGGAACGTTTGAGTCTTCATACGGAGGTTCAATATCGTAATCATACACTTGCACCCATTAATATTGAGCAGCTTTTGTTACGAACTGGGCTGAATTATCATTTGGCTTCACACGCCTTAGTGACTGCAGGTTACGGATATGTGACTTCTTACGATGTTGGAGATTCGAGCACACCTCTTTCAAAAGAAAATCGTATATGGCAGCAATTCATTTTAACTAACAAAGTAGGTCGTGTTAAGTTTGAACATCGCTATCGGGTAGAGCAGAGATGGATAAGTGGTAATTATAAAAATCGTTTGCGTTATAGGTTAATGTTGATAGTGCCACTCAATCGTAGAAATATCGAGCCGGGAGCAGTATTTTTAGGAGTTTATGATGAAGTTTTTATCAATACTGAGAAAACGTTTTTTGATAGAAACAGATTGTACGGAGCGTTGGGATATCAATTTAAACCAGAGTTGTCTATTCAGATTGGTATGCTTTATCAAAGGGTAAATACTTATGGTAAAGAATATTTACAGTTGGCTTTGATATATAATCCAGATTTAAGGAAAAATTTAAATAATTGAAAGGTCCAAATCTAGATTTTTTCATTTATCGTGTTGCTAGTTTTTCTAACATTTTATCTAAATCGGAACGCCCCATATAATGTCCTTGTTTAATCACGGCATTAATTCTTTGTGTATTTCGGATATCACTTAATGGATTTTCATCTAATATTAGAAGATCCGCCCACATGTTTTCTTTTACTGCACCCAACTCATTTTGTAGATTGAAGTACTTGGCGGGATTGGTCGTGGCTGTTTGTAGCGCTTCCAAGGGAGAGAGTCCTGCCTTCACCAATACCTCTAATTCTTCATGTAGACTTCTCCCTGGCGTTAGATAAAAAATTGGGCAATCAGTTCCAGCCATTATTTCAATGCCGTTGCGATGTACTTGACCCACCATGTTGGTGAGCCATTGTGTATATTTTTCGTTGAATGGTGTTGGTGTATCGGCCATGAGTTCATCAATTTCTTTTTTCCAACTGAGTTGTATAGCCTCCGGTAAATATTTAAAGGTTTCTTGCCATTCAGAACTTGCAAAAGGTCTCTCTGTGAACCCAGTAGCTAATGCCAAGGTAGGTATTTGCCATGTTTCATTTTTAGCTAATACATCTAGGACCTCTTGTGCCCTTTGGGGATCATAATTTGCAATGGCTAATGGTCTTTGTAATGCATGTATTTTAGAGCGAAGGATACCTCCAATATCTTGTTTGCCCAGTGCAAGAATTTCTTGACGTTGCGCTAATAATTCATCTGAGTTATTTGCGCATGATAGTTCAAGATTTCTCATGTGTTCCATACTTTTCAAGCCGGCATTAGAAGCTGAAATAACGTCCATACTTAACGGTACATGGCCGGTTACATTTAATCCTTTTTCCTTTGCTAATCTCATAATCTCTTCAAACTGATCTGGTGTGAGCATTTCGTATGCCTTGAGTAAATCTACACCCATACTATCCAATTCATTCACTTTATTGCGGACATCGGAAATGGTAGCTAAACCTACCGACAAGGGAGGGTGCTCATGATCACTTCCATCGTAAACGTTGGGCATCCCATCCAAGAGTGGGCCTGCGATCATGACACGTGGACTGGAAGTAGGATTTTTAAGTGATTTCTTTTTCCATGCATTTGTAAAATTGATTTCACCTCCTGTGTCTCTGACACTGGTAATTCCATAAGCTAAAAAAAGGTCAAACATACGAGGGGCTAATTCTTCTAAATACGCAAAATGCACATGAGCATCCCATAAACCAGGGATTAAAAATTTATCTGTTCCATCTATGATCCTATTTTTGGATGAGAGATTCACTCCATCAGAGGAAAGGACTTGAAGGATTTTACCCTCTTTGATAATTACTGTTTGGTGTTGTATTAGGCCTAATTCAGGGTCAATGATGGATATATTATCAATGCACAATGCATCTGTAAAATATATATCTGGAGTAGGACAGCATGTTACCATTAACAAAATAATGTAAATAGCAGAGCTTAAATATTTCATACTTATATTAATTAGTAAAATTTTATGATACCACCTACTAATCATTTAGGGTGAACTTAATTTTTTTATTATACTCCTTGAGTGTTGATCCAATTGTTAATTTTCTTTTCGAGTATAACTAAAGGAAGACTGCCAGAATTAAGTACTTGATCGTGAAATGCTTTGATATTAAATTTATCACCTAATATGCGGGTAGCCTTAGATCTCAATTCTTGGATCTTAAGTTGACCTATTTTATAAGAAAGGGCTTGGCCTGGAGTGGCCATATAACGCTCGATTTCGGAAACGATGGCAGCCTCGGACTCTGCTTCATGATCAAGGGAATACTGAATGGCTTGCTCTCGCGTCCAACCTTTCCCATGTATACCTGTGTCAACTACCAATCGGATAGCACGATGCATCTCCATGCTCAACATACCAAAATATTGAATAGGATCTTGGTAGAGACCTAATTCACCACCCAAGGATTCTGCATAAAGAGCCCAACCCTCTACAAAAACTCCTAAGCTCTCGGGATGAAGAAATTCGGGTAATTGCATATTTTCTTGTTGAAGTGAAAGCTGGTAATGGTGACCAGGAATAGCTTCGTGTAAGAATAAGGCTTCATCGGCATATTTGTTGTAGTGTGATACGTCAGGAATAGGCACATAGAAAATACCGGAACGCGATGCATCTTTAGATCCAGGAACGTATTCTGCACTGGCTGAGGCTTCTCTGAAAGCTTCAGTGCGTCTTACTTCAAACGTTGCTTTGGGTTCTAAACTAAAAAGAGTACCCAGAGAATTTTTTACTCGCAATTTTATCTCATAAAAATGGTCAATGACTTGGCCAGGCTCTGTAAAAGGCATCTGATCTGGACTATTTCTAATAAATTCAAAAAAGTCTTTAATATCTCCGGTAAAACCCATACTGGTTTTAGATTTTTCCATTTCAGATAAAATACGATCAACTTCTTTGAGCCCTTTATTATGAATTTCATCAATGGTAAGATTGGAGGTTGTATGAAGACGAATCAAATATTGATAGGTCTCTAATCCGCCAGGAAGACTTCCCAGACCTGAGGTGTTCCTAGCTTTAGGTAAGTATTCATTTTTTAAAAAATCCTTTAATTCTCGGTATTTCGGTTTAAGTTGATCTTCGATCATTTTATGATATGCTGTTATCAATCTGTCACTTTCTGCAGAATTGAATTGGCTGGGTATATTTTTAATGGGGGCATAGAATAAATGTTTTTCAATAGATTCATTAATGAAAGGGTCCAATTGGGGAAGGATTTTTTGAACTAAAGATTTGGGTAAAACAATGCCTTGACCCATGCCCAATTTCATTTTTGTGATACAGGTATCTAAAAAAGTGAAGTAATCTTGCACGCGTTCTAGCCAATGATCGTAATCTTGAACTGTTTGAAAGGGATGTACACTTTTTCCAGCTGCTAATTGGGCCACATACAAGTGTAAGGATTGTACTTGTATCAAGGGCATTAACTCGAAGCTAGGTAAGTTGTATATGGGAGAAGCTAAGGTTATTAGAGGTTGCAAGAGCCCAGCTCTTTTGATGTTACAATCCCATCGCATGGTTTGTATGCTAAGCCATTGGCTGGAAGTTACCGATATAGAATCAAAGGCATTTAAGGTGTCCAGATAAAGGCTGTATTTTCTTTGAAGATTATTTTGATAATTGGAGGAAATATAATTAGCGATTGTATCATTATAGCTTGCCTCGCCTGCCTTTGTAGCTTCAATGGGATTGATGGACTGCTTGAAGTTGTGGTAAGATTGAAATATGTCATCAATAGAATGGGTCTTTTTTTTCGACAGGCTAATTTGGTGACAGCTTAAAGTCAATAACAGGTTGCCGATTATAAAGGATGAAAATAGCTTCGACCTAGTTAACAGAAAAGACTTTAAAAATTTCATAGATCAATATAAACATTTTTTGAATTTTAAGAGCTTAATGATCTCCAAGTTGTACTATTGACCTGTTTTAACGATATCTGCATTGGACCAGAACATCTTACAGTTAGGTGATGTTGTATTTCATGATAGCATTTTTTGGTTATGAATATCATGAAAAAGTTTATAATTTTCAAATCCAGAATGCGATTAAATTTTGGGAGTATGATGTTTACCATCACTAATATATTCTCTTTGAAAGTTTGATAGCCTTATTCCTTAATTATTTTGGTATTAAAAATTTTTCCTGATTGATTTTGTATTTTCATTAAATAAATTCCTTTTTTTAATTTACTGAGATTTATTTGGGTTTCTTTGGATGATATTAATTTTTTTCCAGAGAGCTCAAAAATTGTCGCCCGATCAAAATTATTTATGTTGATCTGAATTTGACCTGTTACCGGATTTGGATAAAAAAGATAGCTCTTTTTGTTCACACCTAATGTAGTCTCATCTTCTGGAGTAACATTTATTGTAATGTCGGCATTAGCGGTCAATGTACCATCGGAAACCTCAATACTTAATGTGAATAGGGGGTTAATAGCATAATTCACTTCACTACTTTTAGCAACGGTCAATTTCCCATCTGAACTTCCTATGGCAAAAGCATCTCCGGTATTGCCATTAGTGATAGAGTATGTGAGTATATCGTTATCTGCATCACTAGCCGTAATGGTTCCTACCAGTGTTCCAATAGCTGCTTTGTCAGCTACTGAAAAAAATGTAGCAGTGATGGTTGGTGCGTAATTGTTTATCTCATTTGAGTTGAGTGCTGATAGGCCATTCCATTCTACCTCAAAAAGGTTGGCTCCCATAGATCCCTCTTCAATCCACATGGGACCTTGGCTGTCTGATATGTAGGCTTTAATATTATCGATGAATATACCATCACCCCTAGATATCCCTACAGACGCGGGTATGGTAATGTCGTGAGTCAATGTGCCGTCAGTTTTGTATGCATATAAATATTGATCACCATTGGTAATGGTACCGCAAAATACAAGCAACGCCCCTTCGTTGACATCATAAAACAATCCACTGGGTGAATTGAGGACTGAAAATGAATTGATCTTAGTCAAGCTACAAGTACCGGGATCTACGCAGTCTTCAATAGCAAGATCTACTTCATGGATCTCTTTATCTTCCTGAATACCAACATAAAAATAACCATTAGTAGGATTGAAAGCAATGGCTTCTATACCTTTATCGGTCGGTGTGCTGACATTTATATTAGCCAGATTCCATTGTTTTTTGATATCTCCCGTAGCGAGTTCAATTTGATAAATATAGTTGTATTCATCGCCAACATAGATAAAGGTTTCTCCTCCATCCGGGCCAAAGGTAAGTCCTTCCATATCTATTTCGTGATCTATTGCTACTCCATTAACCTTTGAAGCGTTTACCGTGTTGGAAACGCCATAATAGGGCCAACGTTCTTCTATTTCATCTGAGGTTAATCCTGCTTTTATGATACTCTTTGGATAATAGCTGGTATAATCATTTTGGGTGGCAGGATGGACCCCATTAACAGCAAAATAGGAATTACCCGATACAACAACACCACTATTTCTAAAGTAGGTGTCTATGCCTGCACCATCACCATTAGATATTGCAGCAGTGGTTGCTAAAGCAAAGGTGTTCAATACATTGGGTGTCCAGGTAATTTTAATAACGGTTGATTCATCATCTCCTTCTATGACATTCACAGTAATGGTGGCACTAGCACTTAATGTACCATCTGAAACTTGAACGGTCAAATGGAAACTAGAATTAGTTGCATAATCAATTTGAGTACTTGTGGCTACTGTTAATTTCCCATCGGAATCTCCTACTGAGAAGGCATTTCCAGTATTTCCATTGGTTATAGCATAAGTAAGGGCATCACCATCTGCATCACTGGCAGTGATCGTTCCTACTAGCGTACCTTCAGGAGCGTCATTGGCAATAGAAAAAGTTGCTGCAGTAATAGTTGGAGCGGAATTATTTGTTGTGACTTCATCGTATGATGCACCGGCATATCTGGCTATTGCATCATCTTTTAATTGAGCGGTTTTAACCTCCAATAATCCGGGTATGTTATTGATTTTGCCCTTCCATGCACCTACTAATAAAAATCTTTGATTAAAAGTAACGGCATTATTACCTGTACTACTAACCTGTTGCGTGTGCGCATGATAATGGTAACCCAAATCATCACCATGGTCATGTCCACCATAACTGTCCAATGTTATACTGTATCCCTCCATAGAGGTATGACTCTCCTCATGTCTTCCAAATAAGGCGATACCGTCGTATGCCATTCCAATAAGGGGGGGATGGTTGTGTCCATCATAATCAGCTAAATTATAGAGGTTGATTCCGTTTTTACTGTAAGAATGACCATCTGCATGGTAGTGCAACTCCATTCCTCTGCCTACATGTATCCCTCCATGAGTAATTTCAGCGGCATTTGATGCATGCTTTAGCGTATTGTTTAGAGAAGGATAAATAGGTACTCCATCAACAGCTACTCCGTTTGAGCTTAGGCTGGCATAGTTATAAACTGTTTGGCTAGTTGCACCGGCATCTTCTCCTAAATTTCCAATAGCACTCAAGTCATTATCTGATAAATCTTCAATGATACCATAATTTTTTAGAGGAATTTTCATGAGATAAGAGGCTGCTTTGGTAGTTCTGGTCACTGAATTATTCTCATACCCCCCACTTCCACCGTCCCCAGGAGGTCTACTTACATCGATCAATTGGTTAGGTCGGGTAGAGGCGGCAAAGCTTGCAGTTACTAAAAAAGGGTGAGGCACTCCGTTGTCATCTGTGGCATTGGTGAAGTATACATATTTATTCGTTCTTGCTCCTAATTCAGCACCATAGACATCAGTGGAGGCAAAGGTATGAGAAAGCATATTTTCTCGCAATGCGAGATAAAATGCCTTTGGATATCTCAGTTGAGCTTCAGTGTTAGTTAATCTAGTTTCAATTTGATCGAGCATATTAGAGGCTGCTGTTTGAGCAGCGACAGTTGCCTCTAATTGTGCATGATAGCTAGCATCGATGTCACCACTTAAATTTGAAAAACCCGTCAAGGTGGGATTGATACTATTTGGAAAAGTGGCCCAAGCATTGGGCTGATAAGTGGTGGATGCAGGGTTAAAATCAGAGCCAGCTTCAATTTCAAGATCAATCAAATCATTTGGATCTGCTAAAAAGAAAGAGGAGGCATCTGATGACGTACTGGTCCACTCTAGAGAGGTCCCATTGATTTTTAAATATTTATCTGTCCACGAGGTGACCTCAGTGAAACTTGAGGTACTTGTATCGTATTCATATTTACTGCTTGCTGTAATAGTGGCTGCGCTCGCATTAGTACTAAAGGTAACTCCTAAGTATCCGGTATTATCTGCATTGGTTATGTAGTAAGTTCCTCGATCACTTAAAATTGCAGTATTGTTGTCATTGGCATTCAATGCATAATAGCTATGTATGAATGGATTCAGTTGGTAGATTCCAATTAATGGTGTAGTAGAATTATTTAATGGGGCGTTGAGGTCTACAATCTGAAAAATAGATCTTAGCATGGTACCAAAGGTAGCTCCGGAAGTATGTAGGTTAGCAATTGGAGTCATGGATAGGGTAGAAATGTCTGCATCACTGCTGAAAGTGATTACATTGGTTTTGGCCTCATCTAATAAAATCATGTACTTTCTGTTTTCAATTGATGATAAAGCAGTGGGTGTCCAAGCTTTTTCAAAGCCTGAATTAAGAATTTCACTAAAGGATTTAGGGCCGTAAAAGTCTATATTTTGGCTTGCGCTAGCCCAGCCAACTAGGAGAAAAACCTGAAAAAGAAAGATTTTCATGATAATTTATGATTTGTTGTGGAAAGGGGGTGGTAATTTATTTTGTTATTGGGACAATGTATTTTAAGAAATAAAAAAAGGTCTTACTCATGGGTGAGCAAGACCTTTTTTTATTTCTCATGTATAACATTAGTCTGCAGCTATTGCCATCATCATACCGGTAGCATCGAAAAAATCTCCAGCACCAAATATCTTTCCATCTTTTATTTCCATCCAATGGTATGCGCTCAAGGCAAAAGATTTACCTGTTTCCTTCCATTGGCCACTCCAAGTTCCATATACCCTTACGCCACCATTTGGCTTTAATGTAGTATTATCAACTCCAGGAAGCCAAACAGCATCATTGAAGGATACGTTTTCAGCTCCATTCATATAGAATTTACCTTGTTCTAACATTTGTTCTTTTCCTCCTTCACCTACACCATACATAGGAGAGGTATGTGTTACACTGTCATGGATCATTGATGCATACAAATCAAAATCTGTATCTCCTGTAAAAGTCGTCATAAACTTCTGAGCAATTTCTAGGTTTGTTTTGAACAGTGCCAAGTCATCTTTTACTTCAGCAGCTGGAGGCTGACATGACATTATCACTACTGACATAGAAAATATTAGCAATAAATTTTTCATAATTGTTTGAGTTTGTTTTATTGGCAAAGCTAGGTCTAGTTTTTTGGAAATACAAATGGCTTGGTTTAGCTTGATTAATGATCACTTAGACTATCATTATAGATAATTATTTACTTGGAAGCTTTCCAGAATAGATCCAGAATTGTTGAATCAAGTTATCTTTAACGCCAACAGCTGCAAAATGGCGTTCGGTCGTTGGCTCGCCATCAATAGTCATGTCTACCATGTAAGCATTGTGTATCCATTGAATGCCATTACCATTGGGGTCGGTTACTGCTGTGGCCCATTGTTGTCTAAACTTGGGATTAGCAGTGGTTAACCAGCCCCCAAGAAATCCCTTGAGTGCCTCTTTTCCCTCGATGTATTCTCCCTCAGGCCCATTGATTTTGATATTGTCTGAGGCTAATGTCAAAATTTTATCAATTTCTTGAGTATTGTGGTATTCGACCCACTTGGTCCAAACTTCTATGGCTTCATCTGAGCCAAGAGCCCAGGAAATGGAATCATTTCCCGCCAGGAAGCCGACGGATCTTGGAGTTTCAACGGTTTGGGTAGTTTCTGTTTTTGCTGCTTGTTCTGCGCAGCCGAATGATAAGGTGAATAATAAGAGGAGGATTTGGTTTTTCATTTATTTAAAATTTTGAGTTTAAAAAAGTATTACAAGATAAGTAATTTGTTTTAAGAAGAACAATCAATAAAGTATTTGCCACGGTCTTTCTCCTTCGAATTGGACAAGGTTCATGAATTGCATTAAGGGCGAAGATTCTTCGTCGATTAATTTATCAGACTGAGTTGTTCGCTCCCAATTTTCATGGATTATAATGAATTTTGAAATTAATAAGTAAACAATTCCCTCTATTATTGTAGTTTTTAGATTATCCGGTATTTCTAATGGCTCCCAAAAGAATTTCTTATAATTCAATAATTTTTTCATTTCCAAATCTAGTTCATCTGGATAAGGACCAGAAAAGTGGTTATTAATGATCCAAGTCAGTAATCGCCAACTGACTGGAGCTCTATATATTGGAGGTAACTCGGGTAGCAAAAAACATTTGTTTTCACTGATTCCAATCAGTGAGGGACCATAATCATCAATATAATTAGCTAAGTTAGATCGATCTTGAATTATATCTGTGATACTAAATTCTGTTGAAATAAACTCTACAAAATTTTTGTATTTATCATTTAAATTTTTGCTGGAGTCCGGCCTTAGCCTTGATAATTCATTTTCGAACCCATGAATTATGGCGGGATGTAACTTTTGCGAATTGATTTCGTCTATATCCTTTTGAAGTTCGAAAAACGAATTTTCATCTACTGGTCTTTTAAATACTGAAAAGTCGATTTTGTCTTTAAGTTTCCAAAACCTTCCTTCATCAGTTACTTTATGTAGTTGCCATTTTGATGATGAAACTTGAACGTTATCTTTTTCAGAACCCTTGATGGCTAGTAACTTTTCACCTTCCTTTCCATTAGTTATTTTCTGGGCCAAAAGTCCACTAGAAAATCTATACATAGATTATCTTTTAAATTTACGTCTTAACCATCGAATTATTCCTGTTTTTTTGTCTGCTTCTTGGGCCTTTGGCTCGGCAGCAGCTTCGTCAATTTTCGTTTCATCACCGCTAACATTGGCTTTATCTGATTCAGTTTCCGTATTGGGATTAGCCTTAATATCACTTTTTGATGGCATAATACCTTTAATTACGCTTGAAGGAGTTAATGATCCTTCAAACTCTTTCTCGAATTTGGCAACTTCTTTTTCAAATAATGGTCTTTTATAATTTGCAATATTAAATCCTAACACTTTTGCCTCTATTAAAGCCCCTATCTCTCCGGTTAATCCTCCTTCCAGCTTGCCTTGCGCGGTTAGGCCTTTTGCTGTATCTATTCCAATATTTAAAGAAGAGCTCAGTTCAGCTGTTGCAGAACCATAAATTCCCGCGCCTAGAGTTGCTACACCAGGAACCCCCACATCAGCAGTTAATTTGGCAGTCGCCTCTGCAGATGCCTTTGGGTTAACCGTTCCATTTAGAATAGTTAAACTTTTAGGTTTTTTGTCAGGTGTAAGTTCGAAGGCTATGCCTGCGCTTAGACCTACCTCTGCTGAAGCTTTAGCTGATAATCCTATACCAACCCAAAGACCAGGGATACCAGTTGGTATAGGAGGAATAGGAACCTCCACCTCCGGAGTCTCCGCCTTCGGTGATTGCGGAAGTGAAATATCAATTGCACCCTTCCAGTTTCCAGTTTTATCATCTTTTTCTACTGTTCCACTACCTCCAAATCCTTTAAATGCTTCGCCTTTTTCTGCATCGCCAATTTCTACTGTTCCTTTTTCTTCATCTTCATCGTATTCTATGCTAGCCTTAAATGTATTTGGTATCTCAAGCTCAAAAGAATGTTTGTTAACCTCTTTCATTCCTGTTTCTTTATCTGCGTCTTTGGCTTTTGGTTCAGCAGTATCTTCGCCTTCTTTTTGCAAAGTGCTTTTAGATGATCTTTGTAATGCCTGGTTAGGAGAGTTTATTTGTTTAAGCTGCGTAGAAGAGGTATCATTATTATCTATTTTTAAGGCTTTAGCCCCCATCTGGTCAGCTTCAATTTCCAAATTTTTGTCATCGTTTACAGGGGTATCGTCCTTCATTTGTCTGGTTGGCTTTACGCGGCCTTGCTTCTGCTGCACAACATGCCAAGCCTCGTGCGCAAGATGCTTCTCCTGACCTGGAGCAACATGGATATCCGAGCCTTGGGCAAACGCATGCGCTTGCATTTGGGCAGGTTGGTCTGAATTAGTATGCACATTCACGTCATCCAAAGAAATGCCCGATAGGTTTTCAACACCTAATTTTAAATTATCAGGTAAACCTGTCTTATTTTCCTTTTCCTGGGTGGAGGAGGTTTTCATTTGAACTTCCTCCTCGTCTGTTACTTTCTGCACCGTGACATCTCCAGCCATTCTAGATTGTAATTCGGCTATTTTTTTTGCTCTTGGTCCTTTACCCATTCTATCTGCTATTTTCATTTGGGCTATGGTTGCTGGACGGTTGTCAATCAAATTGCTTGATTGTGCGTTTGCTACACTTTTGCCAGAATTATTTTTGTTTTGATTTGACTTGGAAGCAGACTTTGTATGTTGAGATAAAATGGCCATGATTTTTTGAATAATTCCTCAAATTAAAGATAGAAATATATTGTTTAAAAGCAAAATCATCTATCCTTTTTGATCACTATTTATAACCTTAGACTTCAATCTTTTGAGTTTGTATTTCCTGTTAATGAGGAGGCCAATTAGGAGTAGCCTAATTTAGAATGGTTTTCCGAATCTTGAAAGATAACGTAATGAAGAGGTGCTTCAATAAGTTTTCTAAGAATTGAGAAGTTCTGTTAAATTGATTCTGATATCATAAAAGAGGAGAGAATAGTAATTCCATTTTTTTTATAAAATAAATAATTTATTGCAACATTGTTGCATTATTATTATATTTGCAAGAGTTTAATTTTAAATCATTCAATACTTTTAATTAATATTTATAGAAT
>CAJWQD010000044.1 GCA_913045135.1 uncultured Flammeovirgaceae bacterium
TTGAAGAAAGCCAGCAGTACTGCAATGTGCTTCTAGGAAACAATAGATTAACTTGACTTCTTTGGTTAGTTGTTTGAAGTTATGGTCATTCCATTTAAGGGTATCTAATCTCATGCAATTTGTTTATTACAAAGTTACATAGGAGGTAGGAGGAGGGGTGTTTTGTTGAGTATTTGGGTAGGGATTAAAACCTATTTTTACAAGTAAGCTTCAACTATAAAAGGTTGATTAGAGTTATCGCAGCTAGAGTTATATTTGCCTAATAAATTCAAATTTTTTGAATGCCCAAGCCCTCCTCAGTATAAGAACAAACTATGAAGTTAATTTTCTTAATTGCAATTATCATTTTTAACTTAGATGTACAAGCTCAAAACTTAAAAGATGATCCAGTCCAAAACTTTGAAAAGCTGTGGTCTGAATTTAATCTTCGTTACGCTAATTTTAAATTGAAATCTGTCAACTGGCAAAATATATATTCTCAATACCGACCTCAGATTACAAAGAGCACAACTTCAAATGAATTATTTGATGTTAGCTGTCATATGTTACAACAATTGAGTGACGGTCATGTTAATTTATCTGGATTAACAAATTTAGGGGTAAGACGCTGCTCTACTCCTTATTCTTATGAGATTATTGATGAATTTGGCTCTTTAGAAAAAATTATACCTCTAATTAAAAATACTCTTGTTAATCAAAATTTTTCAGCTTTGAGTAAAATCAATGGAATGGGTTTGATTCGTTGTGCTGTATCTGAAGATTACGGTTATTTGATCATCAACCAATTTGAGGGCTTCGCTATTGGGGAGGTAAAGAAATCTATGAGAAAGGCACTAGAACAGTTTGAAGATAAAAAAGGAGTTATTATTGATGTTAGACTTAATGGTGGTGGTTATGATAAAATTGCTTACGAAATTGCTAGTCGATTTGTGGATAAAAAAAGATTAGGTCATTATAAACAGACTAGAATCAAAGGAACTCAAAATTTTACCTCACGACAATCATGGTATTTAAAGCCAAAAGGTAAAATTCAATTTACTAAACCTATTATTATTTTAACCAGCGATTGGTCTGCAAGTGCAACGGAAATCTTTGCTTTGGCAATGCGAGAACTTCCTTACGTAACTATTGTTGGAAATCAAACTGAAGGAATTTTTTCAGATATGTTTGAATTTAAACTACCAAATGGCTGGAAAGCATCACTGTCTCACCAAAAATACTTTTCATCAAAAATGGTTAATTATGAGGGTAAGGGTATTGAGCCTGATTTTAAGATACTCAATTATAAAATAGATACATCTGACCGTGTACTACTCAAGGCAATTGAGATACTGGATAACAATTAAAGGTCAACTTGAGGAGTACAATGATCTGTTGGAGCAAAACGTTGCAACTCTAGAAAAAGCACTCAAAGATAAGGAAGACGAAACAGTGATTCTTTGGTGATCGCTTTTCAACTAGGTTGATTAAAGAGAGATCTTATTTTGATTTTGTATTATTTACCTACCCTATGGTATATAGTGGGTTTCCCTTTTCGAATACTTGTACATAACTCAATATAATCCCGAAGGCATTGATCTATTCCAAATTAATTTTATGTCATGGATCTGAACTACGACAAACTCAAGCTGGAGGAAGCAGGAGGGAGCTGCGATATTGATGATCCTGAGCGTGAGGCTTATGAGTCATAAAAAAAGGTCCTGAAGTTATATTTCACGGACCTTTTCATAAGCTATTGAAATAATTGAGACTGCCTTACTACAAATCAATAAATTTAATTTGGTGCTTTAGCACTGTAATAACTAATCAATTTTCCTTTGTCAATTTGATACCAATCAATATACATGTTTCCATCGCTTCCAGTAAATTGAGCATTGACCCATTCACCGTATTCATTGTTAGGCTTTGGATCTATTGATGACGTTGGTTTTGCAGCGAAAGCATAAACCGTGGTCCATCCCCAATCTTTTCCATCTGCTTTAATTTTTTGGTACTCTTTTTCAATCATTTCGTTAAATGCCTTTGCACCTACTCCTGATTCCCCATTAGAATTTTTCCAAGTTAATTTTTCACTTAACAATGACTCTAATGTTTGATAATCTCTTTCTAACCAAGCTTTATCGATTTTATTAAAAATATCTACCGTTTTTTGGGATCCTAGCATAATTTTTTGACCCTCAAAAGGACCAAATCCGTTACTTGCAATCGAGGTAAGAAGTCCCGTAGCGTCAAAAAAGTCTCCTTGAGCTATGATTTCACCTTGCTCGTTAAAATTGAAAAAATGATAGCTTCTTAAAGGTGTTATTTGTTCACCTGTTCTAGCGTTTTTCGAATTCCATGTACCATAAGTTCTTACGCTTCCGTCAAGATTACCTTGATTGTCTGTTCCTGGAAGCCAAACCTCAGGGGTATAAGTTATTTCATCAAATACCGAATGATACATTTGGAGCAGTCCTTTAAACTCTTCTTTTGACAAGTCTTGTGCTCCATATGAAGGAGGAGTGTACACAAGATCCTCAGAAAAAAGTGTCATTTCAGTTTCAAGATCTTCCGCTTGAAAAAGTTCAAAAGTTTTTTTAGCTGTGGCCAAGTTTGTCTTGAATTTAGGATTTGAATTACATCCTACTGCTACCAAGGCAAAAAGGCCCAAAAGGTAAACTAGGTTTTTCATTTTAATGGTTCTTTAAGTTGATAAAAAATTAATTACTACAATATAAAAAATATTTCGAGAGTCACCACACCCTAGGAGTTTGATATACAAATTTAAGCTCTTGACAAACTTGCTGTTGCATTAAAACGAATGACATTCCTTTATACTCTTATCTAAAATCAATGATCACCCTCACCTTAACACTTTATGAAATCCCGCCCTCTCTAATACCTCAAAATAAGCCCCAAATTCTTCCTATATCAACCTCTTTAGAAAAACACTCACAGTACTGTTAATCTACTTTAAAACGGCTGTGTGCATGCCAGATTTGAGTACTCCATAGACGAACTTTATAGCTATCGTGAAGACTTATTCAGTATAGCATTTAATATCCTATCTAGGGGAAATAACATACTTTGCAAAGCGTTATTTATTGGTCAAAAAAATCTTTTATATAATTATCCTGAGTTTCATTGGTAATATGTCCTGCATTTCCTCTAATGTGTACAACTTCTCCATCTAAATAAGGATATTCAAATACAACAGGAGTCCCAATAGGGATTCCAGCTTCTGGTAATTTTGCACCGTCGTATCCGTGATTTTGGGCAATGATGTAGATGGCATCTTGTGCATGTAAAAATTCTAATGCTTTCTCAGGTCTATACCCACCTGAATATGGAATTTCGGGATCATTATCATTACTAATGTTTAAATATCTCCTACTTGTTAATGGAGCCTCGGCTATTTCCTCATATCCGCAGTAAGCCATCGATGAGTCTGTAACATTCCCTTGTTTATAAAAGTTATCTAAATGGTATTGCGAAGTGTTTAAATGAGAAACGACTGCACAGACGGCATCAATACTGGGATTCCTATTTTCAATAAAGACACTATTTGTTAATCCTGCACCATTAGACTTACCTAAAATTCGAATCTTGTCAGGATTAATATTAGTATACTGCTGTAGCAAAAGAACCAGAGTATCTACCATTTCAATGTCAGCAGCTTTACTATCTTCAGCACAAAGATTCCAAGTACCCATGTAGCCTGATGGAGCTACTAAAGCATGATTTGTTAAAACAGTTGACCATTTTTCGATCATTTTTACTCCGTTTTCTCCTTCTACAATTTCAGATGGGCTTTTACCATGAAGTAATATACAAACTGGAAATCCATCTGAGGGCATCGTATCTGTTGGAACACTAATAGTCATTGGATAAGTATAGCCATCTGGCATTCCAGTCCATGATTTTGTTATTTCAATGTTGCTACTTGACGTTAAAATTTGAGTGGAAATTTCATCCATACTGTCATCTGTTGAATCGTCAGTTGTATTGTCTTCATCAGTGATACTTGTATCATTTACAGCAACAGGGTCGTCGCTATTATCACAACTGATAAATAACGAAAGTAAACAAAGGCTAATTAAGGATAGGAGGTATTTGATATGGTTCATGATTTTGATTGGTTAATAATATTTAAAAATATCAGATGTTGAGAGCGAATTTGATGTTATTTTCATCGAAATAGAAGAGATAGGCTATTTTTTCATTCTCAATTAGATAAAATTTACATTAATTTTAAAAAATGCACTTATTTTTGAAATGTTATTAATGAATAATTTAAGAATTTTGCATTAGTTATTTTAATATCCTTTTCTACCTAGCGAAAAATTCTTTCCGTCGCCTAAAAACCTCAGAGAGCACCACCCTCTCAAATACGCAAAATAAGACTCAAACTTCTCCAATATCACCTCTCTAGAGAAATACTCACAAGCACTGTTAATATCCTTTAAAACGGATGTACAAATTCCAGATTGAATGCCGTTGCGAAGACTTATTAATGTAGAATTTATATTCCTATCAGTAGGAAAAAAAATGCTTTATCGAGGCTTATATGAGGTAGGTAAATAATGCTTTATAATTTCCTATAAAGATGGCTTTATCCAACTCAAATTAGGGGAATTCCCCTCAACAAAAGGCCAATTATTTTCCCATTGAATTTCATCTAACATCAGTACTCTGGCCTTGGGGTCGCTTAAATCAAAAGCATGATATAGCATCCAAGTTTTACCCTCGTTGTCTGAAATAATTTCGGTGTTATGTCCAGTACCAACAAAATGATCATTACCATGAATCATTATTTCATGCTCATTATCACTCATACTTTCTCCATTTTTATTTAAAAAGGGTCCAAATAAGCTTTCAGAACGACCAACTACTGTTTGATAGGTACTATTAGCTCCTTCACAGCAGGATCCCCAGGCACAAAAAAGATAATAATATTGACCTCTTTTATAGATATAGGTAGCCTCATATGCAGTTCCAGCTATTTGAAATTTTTCAGCATTTTGTTTTAAACTAAGCCCATCTTCAGTTAATTCATGACCATAAATACCTCTGAAACTCCCCCAAAAAAGATATTTTTTTCCATCTTCCTCAATATAAAATGGATCAATTGAATTCTGAACATCAATTTCATTGCTTTGAAAAAGTTTTCCCTTATCGGAAAATGGTCCAGTAGGATTATCACTAGTTGCTGCACCAATACCACAAGTCCATTCGTCGCCCCAAATAGCCAAAGCATAGTAAAGTACATATTGACCATTAATAAAATTAATATCGGGAGCCCAAATGGAACCATCAGGAAGGAAAGATGGCCTATTTTGTTCTGTAAATGCTGTTCCAAGTAATTCCCAATTTACTAGATCTGTTGATTCAAGAATCGGTGCATTTCTAATATTTTCGGTGGCATAAAGATAAAAGTTTCCATTATCTGCTTTGATGATAGTCGGGTCTGGTAAACTTAACTCGGTTATTGGATTACTATAGGTGCTGTCAACAAACACTGAGTCTTGAGCACATCCGTTAGTATTTACCTGAGTATTTTCAGGAGTATCGATACAGGTATCTAAATCATCTGCGATTCCATCTTCATCCGTATCTTTCTGTGAATTCGAACAACCAGTATTGTCAGCTATCTCTCCAATAGGAGTGTCAATACAAATATCATCCATATCCATAATACCGTCACTGTCACTGTCAATAATGAGGTCACCGCTATTACGACAATTGGTTATTGATGCAATCGAACAAAGAATACTAAAGAGCAGAAGGTGTTTGAAGTGTTTCATTAGGGTTGATTTTGGTTAATTAAAGCTAATAAAACTTCTCCATCTTAAGTGAATTATTCTCATCCGAAGGTATTGCTCAAGTCCAAATTAATTTTGTGTTATGGATCTGAGCTACGACAAAATCAAGAATGCGAAAGCAGGAGGTAGCTGCGACATTGATGATCCTGAGTGCGAAGCCTGTGGGTCCTGAATCACCAATCGTCTTCTTCTTTTGACAGAAGACTTGACCACTGTAGGATCAATATTTTAATACCCATAACTGCTCATCGAATTCATCTTTGTATTTATCCAGTCCAACGTTCGCCTTGTCAAGGGTTTCATATTCGAGAAGAGCTACCCTCGTAAAATATCGGACATGAAAATCCAGGATGAGGATAACATTTGACCCCGATAAAATCAATTTTTCAGCATAATCGAATGCCAAGTCATTGTCTAAAAAACTAGCCGCAATTAAATAATATTTATCCAATGGCTGACTTATTTCGGATATTTCTCCAATTGCTTTTGGTATAGATTCTGGGACTTCAGTTTCAAGGACTTCTTCAATGACGGGTTCAGGTATTACTTCCTTTTTAACTTCAGCTTCAATAACTGTATCAACTAGTATTGATGCAGTCGGTTTGGAGTCCTCAGTCATGTACAATTCAGTAATTTTGCTCGGTAGAATGTCGAACGTGTACATTAAAGTAATACCTATAACAGAGGCAAATAACAAGAGTAGGATTAAATATTTTCTCATAATGCAATGTTGAAAAGTCGAAGGTTTTTATCGCTAAAAGTGTTGACCAATTTAATTCTTTTTAAAACAACCACAAAAAACTCCCAGAGTCACCACACCCTAGGAGTTTGTATAATTTTCAAAATATTTTTATTCTTTTATTCTTCGGATGTTTCAAGTATTAGTCCAGTTGGATCAAAATAATAGAATGCCTCCACAATCTTACCATTTTCCCATTTAAAGTCAGCATAACATCTGTTTGAATATCTTATATCTGTCTTGTTACCAGTTCCCATCCACCTGTACCAGCAATTTGTCCAAATCTCGTCCCTCTTAAAATAGTTAGTATGTGCATGGTTCTCAGAATTGAATATCGTTAAATATCGTATGGTGACTCTGAAAACCTTGCTCAGCAAAAGCATAAGGATATTTGCTGTTATTGACATAAAGTATAGCATCTTCCTAAAAAATAGTCCTATTTAATTCCATATTATTTTGGGCATAAGCCTCTAAGGCTTTTATTAGTTTTATAGACTATTCGTCATTATCCCTTATCGTACCAGATGATTTTTGAGCAAATACAACAAGAGTGGAAAGAGAAAGAATTATTATTTAAATTTTTTTTTATTTTTTTGATTGTTTAGGTTGATTAAAAATTGAATTGATTATTTTAAAACGTCACTTATTTAATAAAGTTAACTTCTTATTAAATAAAAGTAAGTTTTTAAATTGATAAAAAAACAGAATGAGAACTTAATAGTTGAGGATTATAATCTAAATCAATCAGATCATTTATATACGCTGCCTTATGGGACTAGCCTCAACTTTTACCAACTCTATTGTATTTAGTTGCTTCAGCTTGCTTGTCAATACATCACTCGCATTGTGGTTTATAGTTTTCACTCACACGGCAATTTAGTTGATTTATATAATTATTTGATTTCCTGACGATATTGATCAAGCCAAACAATTTTTTTATTGACTACATAATAACTTTCATAAATTTTAGCTTTAACAGTATCGCCCTCTGAATTTATATTGAAGGAATTAAAAAAAGCTTGAACATGTTCCCCCCCCAAGGCTGGATTTAGATCAACCGAATAAGCACGATTAAATGTCCATCCTCCATTAGTGTCTAGTTCCATATCCTTCTGAAAGTCATCAAAGGAGTTAAAAGTTTTCCCATTATAAGTAGTAATTCTTAAAGTATCCACAAAGTAATTTTTCATAGCAGCATAATCACGAGCGGTCCAAGCCTTATCAAGTGATTTGACCAAATCAATAGGTTCTTCTGTACCCAAATGCCATTTAAATTCCTTGAGTTGATCATTTGAATGAAATCCAATAGATCTTTCGACGGCATCTACTTCACTGGGAGCAGGTGCAGTACAAGCATAAGAAAGAATAATGATAGATAATAAATATAAGTTTTTCATATACGTAAATTAACAAATCTCGATTAATTACCAAAAACCTGAAGCTCTTAGACGAAAATGAGGTTTGAATCAATCCTTTGCCAATTTTTTCTTTAATTTCTTCTGCTCAATTTTGGATCTGAGGAGTTTATTCTCTTTTTCTACTTTGGAAATTTCTTGGTCACCACCAAATTCAGTCCAATAAACATAGAGAATGGCACTTACTCCTAGAATTACCAGCCCAGAGGCTATGAAAATATTTTCCACATTATACAAATCACCAGCCAATAAGGCATATATCATGGATAAGATAGTTCCCAATCCTCCAAGGAAAGTAATAGCACCTGTAATTCTTTTTTTCATAAGTTCTTCTTGGCTATTTTTCTCCTGTAAGTGATTATGTCAGTGACTAACATCAGAGCTAAAGCAACAAATACTAATATTGCAATACTATAATTCCAACTATCTGGGTCATCTGTATTCAAGAAATCTTGTATTACTAATGTTGACAGCCAACAAATACTTAGAGTGCTATAAAAATTACCGAATAACCAAGTAAATGCTTTTTTTAATTTTGCCATAGGGCTAATGTAAGGAATTATTTTCCAATTTTATAGAGCTCCGATTTTCGATACCTTCTTTGATCTTCCAGCATGAAACATGGGATTATACCTTTTTTAATTAATGAAACTTATGTTGGTTTGGATATTCTAAGCGCAAAGCCTTTGCGTCATAAAAAAAGTTTCATTTTTCAAAAACCTCTTTTCTTTATTTATTTAAATGTGGTATCAATTAAGCATTGCAATCACATCATAATTTTGGTAACAATAAATTTAGTCATTTGATGGAAACACTTCTGAAACAAATTCTAAAGTTTCGACCGTTCTACCAAATAACATTTCAAACGAATTATGGTAATCTTCAAGATCTCTGTCCGAAGTACCCATACCGAACTTTGTATCATTGGCTACCTCCCATGTATTATCAAATTCGGTAACCTCTCTTTCATATTTATCAAATCCGATATACTGAACAAAAATGTTTCTAGAACCTCCACTCTCTAAACGAAATAGAAGTCGATGTTGATCCATAATTCGTTCAGCAGCCACTTGGCCTATTCGATAATTACATCGATAAAATTCACTAAGTTTTGATGGCTTTATCCTCATAGTTGTTTTTTTAAATATTTCGAAGGACTTTGATTATCCGGTTCAATGTTTACATCAAAGCCTTTCAGTCTTTCCCATCTTTGAAGTCCACCAATAGATTCACAATATTTTCCTACATTGTCATTCCAATACTTTTGCTCGTCGGATGTATCATAATCATAATCTTTAGCCGATTGCCAAGGCATAGTACGTTGAAGAATTGAATATCGGCAATCAAACTCTCAAAATCATTGAGGAAAAGAACTTTCAGATTTCTTCTATAATTATTCCTTACCCTTTGTTATGTATAATTGTATGGGTTTGTTTGTCTCATATTCAATCCAAATTGACATCGCATTTATATTGTCCATATCCCGGAAAGTACCTTGTCTCGGTAGTACTTCATTATTCATGCATCAATACTTTAATCCAGTTTTGGATGATGATATCGTTCAATTTTAAATGAGTGGGCATACTTACCCTGTTTCTTAGGTGTTTTTATTATTAAACCTACTCCAGTAAATGCCCATTCAAGTTCTTCATCACTGCCAAGCATTGTTATGCGTTTAATTTCTTCTTTGTAAAAACCTGGATAGTTTCCTGATATATCGTCACTAACTTTAAATTGATTACCGTCATATGTACCTGACCATGTAAATACTCCTTCATAACTCATAATTACTTCTTTGCCTATTTGCAAATAGGCAACATCAATTCCATCACCAGCTTCTCCTCCCTTTATAAATAATTCGCCATCTTCCTTAAACATATAATGAGATGCTTCCACATCATCATCTTCTTCATCATCTTCATCATCCTCACCTTTAATAAACCATTCTGTTCCTACTAGAGATTTAACTTCCTCACCCTTTGCCCAATCAGGAATAACGGCGTTTTTAGCTTCAAGGCCAGTAGCTCGTATTGAGGCAATCAACGCTTTGTCACCCGGCCAGTCTAGAAATGTTGCGTACAGGTTATCACCATTAACAGTGAAGCGTATATCTTCTTGAGTATAAACTGCTCCTGATTCATTGAATCCTTGATTTTGAATGTCACCAACTTTTGTCGGGCCTTCGCCAGCTATAAACCAAGGAGTTGTTTTATAGATTGCTTCACCATTTGTTTCAAGCCAAGCACCCATTTCTGACAATACTTCTTTTGCACCTTCAGGTATTGTTCCATCTGGCTTGGGGCCCACATTCAACAGTAAGTAGCCATTTTTACTCACACGGTCAATAAGGTTATCAATCAATCTGTTAGGTGTTTTGAAAGTTAGATCATTTGCCCAGCCCCAAGCCCCTCTATCATCTACTGAACTGTCAGTTATCCAATCATTGTATGTTATATTTGGTTCTTGTCCAAGTTCTAAATCTCTAACACCTGCTCCCGGAATTATGTCATGGTCCTTATAAGTTACAACTACTTCTTTTCCATTTTTATCTGCCCAGTTGTAGTAGTATGCTAGAAAATCTTTTACATATCCTTCAGGAAGATAATCAAGTGCAAAGTCGAACCAAATAAAATCAGGTCCGTAATTATCGATTACTTCGATGATTTTATCATACCATTCATTTATAAATTCTTGGTTCCGCATTTCTCCTGGCATATGGTATTGACCATAGAGTCCAGAATTTTTAGGGTCTCCAGTATCATATTGTTTATCGTGAACAGGAAAAAAAAACCAATTTGCAGCATGATGAAAAGCGGTTACAAATTTCATACCTCGTTTTTTAATAGCCTTTTCTAATTCACCAACTACGTCTCTTTTCGGCCCCATTTTCACAGCATTCCATTCAGAGTATTTGGTATCCCACATCGCAAAACCGTCGTGGTGTTCGGCAACCGGGCCGGCAAACTTGGCACCTGACTTTACGAACAATTCTGCCCATTCATCTGCATTAAATTTATCAGCAGTAAATAGGGGAATTAAATCTTTGTAACCATAATCTTTTGATAACTCACCAAAAGTTTTTTCGAAATGTTCTCGTGCCTCACCTTCAGGATCTTGGTATAATGAAAATGAATACCAAGTTGTATTTGAACCATACGCATGGACTGCATAAGGGCCCCAGTGTGTGTAAATTCCGAATTTACCTTCTTGTAGCCATTGTGGTGTTGGAATTTGTTTTAATGATTGCCAGTTTGCGTCATATTTCTGCCCATAAACGTTTCCAAAAACAAAAAGGGTTACTAAAAATAATGTGAATACTCTTACTATTATCTGCATACTAATTGTCTTTAATCATTAATTGAAGGTTATTAAATTTTCGACCATATAATCCCTTACATCTTCAGTTTTACCCCTCTCAGCTATGAGTTTAATAAACTCACTCTGATTTTGCATTTTATCATATAGCGCTACAAGTTCCCATTCACTAAAACCTGAGACACCCACCCAATGAGTTGCTCCATTAGGATAATTAACATCATAAGTTCCGAAAGCTATCCATCTGCCCTCGTTTTCTTTTTTGAATGTTTTAACAATTTTATCATGAGCTGTTTTGAATTGATTTGGATTATCAGTTTTAAAATCCCAAATATGCGTCAAATTATAATCCTCGTTGGTTCCAGCTTGTCTACTTAGAGACCTACCCATATATCTTTCTCCCCATTCCTCGACATAGTTATCCATTTGAGCCGACCAAAGATCGAATTTTTCTCCCATATTAGTTCCTTCCCAAAGATCTTCTCCTAATTCCCAGTAATATACGAGTCTATGCGTCATGCCATTATCACCTCCAAATTCATACCTTTGAAGTCCAAAACCTCCGTTAGGTTTCATATCTGCACAACAGGTTTCATAGGCAGCTAAAATATCTTGTTCAGCGAAATCTTTTACTTTGATTTCTTGAATCTCAAACATCATCGTTTGAGCTGAGAGCGCAGCAGTTAAAAGTGAACTAATAAAAAGTAAAATTATTCTTTTCATTTTATTGATTATTTAGATTGATTAAAAATTTGAATTGTTAGGTTATATTGATTTAAAATATGACCTTTTTAATGAAGTTACTTTCTAATTAAATAAAAGTAAGTTTTTAATTTGATAAAACAAATAGGATGAGAAGTTAATAGTTGTGTAGTATAGTTTTTATTTCTTTACTGCATCTTCATAATGTATATTAAGTAGTCTTGTAAAGAATATAAAGGCTACATATTATTTAGCTCTAGAATAAGAAGGG
>CAJWQD010000045.1 GCA_913045135.1 uncultured Flammeovirgaceae bacterium
TTTCTCATTTATTGCCTTTATAATTGTATTAAATAAAAAAAATCAGCCCCAAACCATTAACATGAGTTAATTGCCAAGTAGAATTCATTCATTTTTATGCTATTGTATTTTTTCGCCAAGGAATATGAAATACTATTAAGCCATAATTAGCCTATTTTATCTACTATGTTTATAGATCAGATAGTTAGTAAGTGACACTTAAAACTGTATTATTCTGGATTTCATTAGTGTTTGCTTGGTTGGTGATATGGCTTTAATGAAATCCAAAACTTATTTTTTATTAGTTGGCGGCAAGTTATTCATATAATTAGGTATGTAACACTTTATTGTATTCGAGATCGTTTAGCGAACTTGATTAATTTAAAGCCCTACTTCTACTTACTATCCCCATGTCTCCTAAGCGGTGTTATATTGTTTTATCCTTCTTCCAAAGGCAGATTGACTTCTGATCCCAGCTTTTATCTGTGGTTTCCGTGTATTTGAAATGACGGGTATTATCAAAATCAGATATGGACTAACAAATTCAACTATTGATTATTACATCTCCATGGAAACCTTACTCTTTGTTATATTTAACTCTTCATTGACATTTGACAAATCTGTTTGGTAGATTTCATATGCCAGAATAGGTCTCATGGGAATCTATATCAAAGCGAATTTGTAGTCACCCAAGATTTACTCCAGAGTGATTAATAATCAAAAAGGGTTAGTTAAGCTTAAAGTCACTTACTCAAAAAATTCTTTCATTTTTTCATAGAAACCTTTGTCATTCTTTGAAGGCGCCGGCGTAAAATTTTTCGAATTTTTGAGATCTGATAAAATACGCTTTTCCTCTTTTGAGAGTATTTTTGGTGTCCAAACATTTAAATGTATCAACTGATCTCCTCTTCGATAGCCTTCGATATCCTTAATCCCTTTTCCTTTTAGTCTTAAAATTTTTCCACTTTGAGTTCCTGAATCAATTTTAATTTTCACTTTCCCGTCTATAGTCGGTACTTCAACTGAAGAACCTAAAGCAACATCCAAAAATGACAAGTAAAGATCATAAATCACATTATTCCCATCTCTCTTGAGCTCATCATCCTGAATTTCTTCAATTACAATCAAAAGATCACCTGCAACACCTCCTGCCACTTCATTTCCCTTACCTGACATAGATAATTGAATTCCATCAGTAACTCCAGCTGGGATTTTTATCGCAATCACTTCTTCTGTTCTGTTCATCCCTGAATTATCAGCTCCCGCTCCTTTGCTATCTACTAATTCGCCTGTACCTCCACATGAAGGACAAGTTGCGCTCGACATCATTTGCCCAAGCATCGTATTCATTACCTTACGTACCTGGCCAGTACCTTGGCAGGCAGAACAAGACTTAAAGGTGGTCGATGAATCCACTATAAGCCTGTTAACTTTTATCTTTTTTTCTACGCCCTCGGCGATTTCTCGAAGAGTTAATTTGATTTTAATTCTTAAGTTAGTGCCCTTTCTCCGGCGTCCACCTCTTGATCCACCACCACCAAAAAAACTCTCGAAAGGACTCCCACCGCCACTTCCAAACACATCACCAAACTGTGAAAAGATATCCTCCATGTTCATTGATCCTCCCGAAAATCCTCCATTGCCACGCATTCCTTGGTGACCAAATTGATCATATCGACTTCTCTTTTCATCATTGCCTAGCACCTCGTAAGCTTCTGCTGCTTCTTTGAATTTATCCTCAGCAGACTTATCATTTGGATTTTTGTCAGGATGATATTTTATAGCAATTTTTCGATAAGCTTTTTTAATCTCATCAGAGGAAGCGCCTCGGCTCACTTCTAAAACTTCGTAATAATCTCGTTTACTCATCTTAATTTTTAGATCCAGTGACTACTTTTGCAAAACGAATTACCTTCTCTCCAAGAAAGTAACCAGGTTCAACGACATCAACAATTTTTCCGGCAAGAGCTTCATCCGGCGGGGGTATTTGAGTGATTGCTTCATGAAAGTCCTCATCAAAATCATCTCCTATAATAGTGCCCATTTTTTTCAATCCCCTACTTTCAAGAGTATTTTTAAATTTATTAAAAATTAATTCAACACCCTCAACAGCACCTTCAGTTCCCGCTTTTAAAGCACGGTCAAAATCATCAGCAATAGGAATCAGGGCCTCCATTAATCCACTGTTAGCTGTGCTAATCAATTCAAGACGCTCTTTTGAAGTTCTTCTCCGATAATTTTCAAACTCAGAGTATAATCTTAAATATTTATCTTTGTAATCAGCTACTTCAGCGGCTAAATCCTTCTCTTCGGAAGAAGCAACTGGACCCTCTTCCGAACTCTCCAAATCAATAGTAGGCTCCGATGCTATTTTTTTATCTTTACCTACCTTTCTTTTACCAGTTTTTATTTTTTTTTCTACACTATTTTTTTTCTTTGTCATGGGTATATTAAAGATTACAATTATCAGTTATCAGACAATTTTATTGCCAAAATGGAATATTATGACATTATGACAGATGTCTAATTAAGATGCCGCCAAATGACATCTTTTAACGCTAATAAGCCTTGAGCTGTCCAACTCGAAATATATGTATGTGGCACCTTTGTCAGGGTTGCAGAAATTTCAGTTTTTAATTCATCATCAAGCAAATCTGACTTTGAAATGGCTAAAACTCTGTCCTTATCTAAAAGTTCTGAATTATGATTTTCTAATTCTTTCAGCAGTATTGAATACTCCTTGAGAATATCATCTGCATCAGCAGATACCAAAAAAAGCAACATACTGTTCCGTTCAATATGCCGCAAAAATCGTGTTCCTAATCCTTTACCATCTGCAGCTCCTTCGATGATTCCTGGGATATCTGCCATAACAAAAGATTGATCCTCTCGATAAGCCACTACTCCCAAATTAGGAGTCAAGGTCGTGAAAGGATAAGCAGCTATTGCTGGCTTCGCCGCAGAAATAGCCGCTAGTAAAGTAGATTTACCTGCATTAGGAAATCCGACCAATCCAACATCAGCTAACAGCTTTAATTCAAGAATTACAACCTTTTCGACAGCCTCTTCTCCTGACTGCGCGTAAGCTGGTGCCTGATTTGTTGCTGTTTTATAATGTGAATTTCCTTGTCCTCCTCTTCCTCCACTAAGCAAAATTTTTTTTTCACCATGAACCAATATCTCTAATAATTTTTCGCCCGTCTCTGCATCTCGTGCGATCGTACCGAGCGGTACATCCAAGATAATATCGTCTCCATCCGCCCCAAAGCTGTTTTGCGAACCTCCATTTCCTCCATTATCTGCTCTAATATGCTTTCTATATTTTAAATGCAGGAGCGTCCATCTTTGACTATTTCCTTTTAAAACAATATGACCACCTCGTCCCCCGTCTCCACCGTCAGGACCACCTAAAGGCACATGCTTTTCACGTCTAAAATGAACAAAACCTGCACCTCCAGCACCTGATTTACCAAAAAATTTTACATAGTCTATGAAGTTTGAAGCCAAAATTTTTTA
Source organism: uncultured Flammeovirgaceae bacterium (assembly GCA_913045135.1). Lineage (GTDB taxonomy): Bacteria > Bacteroidota > Bacteroidia > Cytophagales > Cyclobacteriaceae > UBA4465. The sequence continues at coordinate 3,496 of CAJWQD010000045.1, forward strand.
TTTTAAAGCATCCAACTCATGTGTAATAAATTGAAATATAGATTCAATTGAGCCTACTCCTTTTATCCTTACATATTTTTGCTGATGCTCATAATATGTGGCTACTGGTGTAGTTTCCTGATTATATACTTTTATGCGATTTTCGATTTTAGCATCATCTTGATCATCTTTTCGTCCTGAAGTCTTACCTCTTTCTCTTAAGCGGATTCGTAATTCTGAAAATTCTACCTCAAGGGAAAGCATAGCTGTGATTGTTAAATCGTATTTTAACAACATTTGATCCAATGCTTGGGCCTGATTGACCGTTCTCGGAAATCCATCAAAAATAAACCCTTTGGCCGTTGATTCTGTAGCTATTCGATCTTCAACCATTTTAATAACCACAGCATCTGGGACTAAATTCCCCTGATCCATATATTCTTGGGCTAATTTCCCCAAATCTGTTCCTTCTCCACGATGTTTTCTCAAAAGATCTCCTGTGGATAAATGTAAAAGTCCATATTTCTTTACAATCAACTCGCTTTGAGTCCCTTTACCTGAGCCAGGAGGTCCGAAAAGTACAATATTTAACATTCTAAACGGCAATTTAATTAAATAATCAATAGTTCAAGTTAAAGATTTTTCATGAGGTAATTATACATCTCAATCATGGCATCAATATCCTTGAGATATACGCGTTCATCGGGTGAGTGAACAAGATCTTCAGGTGCCCCAATAAAGCACCAATCTAAAGGAAAAGGAGATATTTGTATTTCTCTACCGTCACTGGAACCATCACCTTCTACTTCAAGTTGATAAGGTATGCCACTTTTTACAGCCAGTTGTAATATCTTGTCAAGAAATACCTTTCTGGGGATATTACGATCGCGTAACGAAATTGTAACCCCTTTACCCGGCTGAACTCCCTCACTCACCCAGGTAATATCACTCACCAATGCACTTCTAATTTGAAAGCGCCCTTCCAAATAACTTAGAACAAAAGGGATACTTCCACCCCCATGCTCCTCGTAAGTGGTAAAAACAATGACACCATCCTCTAATTTTTCAGCCACTTTTAGTGCATTATAAACACCCAATCGATTGTCCAAATAAGGACTTTGAACATATTCCTCTGTTTGCCTGAAATTTGACTTAAAGACTAAAGAAGTTCCTCTATCAATTTCTCGGGGAAAATCATGAAAAAGTCGTCCCTCCTGAGGAATTAGCTTGCAATTAATCGGGCCTTTACTATCCTCTCCAGTAAGTTCAAAACCCCGTTCAGCCTCTGGTCCTCCAATCGGTACAAGTTGATTAGCATATCGAGCAGTAAACCCTATTGTATCTACATGGGCTAAAATAGCCGTTCTGGGTTTGCCGAAAATCATCATTACAACGTCTTGAAATTCAGGTCCATAAACGACCTCGGGCATCACCTTCCAATAGTACTTTTGCGCAGAAATATAATCCAACAAAAATTCCTTCATCCTAAATTCTTCTCCGGATGGTGCATGAACATTTATTAAATTTTTGAGTAATTCCAATTTTCTTAGGATAATTTTGATGGCAAAGATGAACTAGCTTAATATAAAATCAAACAAATATTCAAAACAGTTTGATGTTGCGTATATGACAGAGATCATTCCCTACTTCACCGTTTATGCCTCAAGTGCCATTCGTTTCTTTTTAGGGCCTGCATTAGGTATTGGATATGGTCTTGGCATAGGGCTCACTGTTCTCTTAACTACTGCTGGGATGATGTCCACAGTTTTTTCTATCACCTTCTTTGACCATATCATTCAAATTTTTATTCCGCACTTTTTTAATCTAAAAAAGAGGAAGAGATTTACACCAAGAACTAGGAAATTTATAAGAATATGGAAATACTCAGGTATTAGGGGAGTGGCCTTTATCACCCCCATCTTACTCAGTCCAGTCATTGGGGTTATACTTCTTAATGCCGTCGGAGCAAAGAAAAAAGAAATCATCAAATGGATGTTTATCAGTGCACTTATTTGGTCCTCAATAGAAAGTATTCTGTTTTATTTATTTAAAGACTCATTGGGAATGATCAGCTCAATCATTGAATAGCCGTGTCATCCATTCAAATGAAATATAAAACTAAACCATAATTACATAATAACTACTAAATCATTAAGGCAAAATCATTGAGTTAAAATCTTACCCAATTATCTTTACCATATGCGATTAAAAAATGATCTGCTCATCAGGGCAGCAAAAGGTGAAGAAACAGAAAGAACTCCTGTTTGGCTTATGAGACAAGCAGGAAGAATGTTACCAGAATATAGAAGCATAAGATCTAAATTAAGTGGATTTAAAGAATTAGTTAAAACTCCTGAATTGGCAGCAGAAGTAACCTTGCAACCGGTGAATTTGCTAGGTGTAGATGCGGCTATCATTTTTTCAGATATTCTAGTTATCCCCGAAGCGATGGGTTTAAATTATGAGATGGTCGAAAAAAATGGTCCATATTTCCCCAAAACATTAAAGTCCGAAGCAGACATCAAATCATTGCACAAGGTTGAGGGTGTGGAACTTAACTATGTTTATGAGGCCATTCGCCTGGTCAAAAAAGAACTAAATGACCGCGCTCCTCTTATAGGTTTTGCGGGAGCACCTTGGACTATACTATGTTACATGATAGAAGGTGGGGGAAGTAAAACCTTCTCCAATGCTCGGAAATTTCTTATACAAGAACCGAAATTGGCTCATACCGTCTTGAATATGATTACTGAAAGCACTATTAAATATTTACATCATCAAGTGCTCTCGGGAGTTGATCTAATACAAATTTTCGATTCTTGGGCAGGTATTCTTCCTCTGGATCAGTATAAGAAATTCTCGATGTCATACATAGAAAAAATTTCAAAGTCTATTGTTGAAGTACCGGTTACTGTATTTGCTAAAGGTGCCTATTTTGCCTTGAAAGAAATGAATAATCTCCCTTGCAGTACTATCGGCTTAGATTGGAATATGAATATAAATGAAGCAAGAACATTACTTAAAAGCAAAACATTGCAGGGTAATTTAGATCCCAGTGTACTTTATGGTGATCAGAAGTCCATCGAGTTAGAAACAAAGAAAATGCTCAAACAATTTAAAGGACATCCTCATATAGCCAATTTAGGTCACGGCGTTTATCCAGATACCAATCCAGATCATGTTAAAATGTTCATTGAAGCTGTAAAAGCTTTCAGTGCTTAAAAAAAGAGTCAAATTTTGAATGAGATAAGGCCTCCTCAAGTAGCTGATTGTAATCTATGGGAATCACTCCTGGGTACTCACAAACAATACCTCCCCCCAGATTGGCTAACCCAGACCAAAAGGCCAGAGGTAAGTCAAGGGCAAGACCCAATGCCGCGACAGAAATTACTGTATCTCCAGCACCAGAAACATCAGCAATCGATCTAATGTGGGCTGGATGGTCAACAAAGTCCTTACCTTTACTTGCAAAAACTCCATACTCTGATAGTGTTACTAAATAATTTATACAGCCAAGTTGCTTATCTAAAAGAACAATTGCTTCATATATGGTACTTTGCTGAGTAGGATTAATTTGAACTTTTAAGCCTTCATTTAATTCCTTCAAATTGGGCTTAAATAGAGTGGCTCCCTTGTAATGCAAGAAATTCCTTTTTTTAGGGTCCACTGCGACTGGGATTTTAAATCTTTGGGCCGCCTCTATTATCTGAGCAATAAGGGTTTGATTAAGACACCCCTTGTCATAATCTTCCATAATTATGACATCACAATCATGCATGGCCCTTAAAACACATCTTTTGAGATGCCTTCGATCTTCTTCATTTAAGGGAAGATCCTCTTCCTCATCTACTCTGAGTAAATGATGACCATCCGAAATGACCCTGTTTTTCCGAGTGGTCTTTCTACTCATACTACTTGTAATACCCTCGATCGACAGCCCAGAAGATGTCATTAAATCTAAAAACTCAACTCCTGATCGATCTTTTCCTATTACCGAACACAAAATAGGAGTTGCACCTAAAGATTGAATATTCAATGCTACATTAGCTGCTCCTCCCAATCGTTGGTCACGAGATTTAACATTCAAAATAGGCACTGGTGCTTCTGGAGAAATTCTATCAACATCTCCATACATATAAGCATCTAACATTACATCGCCGATAACTAAAACTTTAAGTTTTTGGAAGGCTTTAAAAACATCTGCTAAAGTCTTGTGACGCATAGGTCAGATCAATTTTTCTAGTGCTTTGGATATTCGAGCTACGGCCATTTTTAAATTTTCTTCAGAGGCAGCATAGGATAATCTCACACAATCTGGCTCACCAAAACCTTCTCCTGAAACTAGAGAGACGTTTGCTTCTTCCAATAAATAAATACAAAAGTCAGTCGCATCGTGAATCCCTTGCTTGCCAAAATAACTGCTAACATTTGGGAAAAAATAAAATGCCCCTTGCGGCATATTCACTTCAACGCCAGGTATTTTCTTTAATAATTCATAAACCACTTGCCGCCTTTGGTAATAAGCATTTGCCATCACTTTTGACGCCTCTTTTGAAGAAGTTAATGCTGTAAAAGCAGCCCTTTGAGCAATAGAACAGTTTGCAGAAGTTAATTGTCCTTGAATCTTACTGGCTGCCTTGGCCAGCCAAAGGGGTGCACCTATGTAGCCTACCCGCCAGCCCGTCATAGCAAAGCCTTTAGCAAACCCATTCACCGTGACGGTACGTTCTTGCATACCAGGCAAGGATCCAAAACTCACATGAGCACCTACAAAATTAATAAGTTCATATATCTCATCGGCAATAACAATGATTTCTGGATAAACACTTAACACTTCGGCCATTGCTTTAAAATCGTCTTTGGTGAAGACCGAGCCCGTGGGATTACATGGAGATGAAAAAATCACAGCTTTAGTTTTATTTGAAATAGCCTCTCGCAATTGGGCCGCATCGGCCTTGAAATCATCTTTGATATCCCCCTTAATAAAGGTACATTCCCCTTCAGCTAACTCGACAAGAGCCGAATAACTCACCCAATAAGGCGTGTAAATAATCACTTCATCACCTGGATCCAATAATGCTAAAAATAAATTTGCTAGAGCTTGTTTCGCCCCATTTGAAACTACAATTTGGTCAGGTGAATAATTAAGATTATTTTCTGTTTTAAACTTTTCACTAATCGCTTTTCTTAAATCTAAATAACCATTTACAGGGGCATAAGAAAAATACTTGCCATCATCTATAGCCTGTTTTGCACCTTCTTGAATATGTATTGGAGTATTAAAGTCTGGTTCTCCGAGACTCAAGCTAATCACATCGAAGCCTTTCTGCTTCATCTCTCTAGCCTTAGCTGCCATGGCAAGTGTAGATGACTCCACCATGCCATTTATTCTTTTTGAAAGTAAATCCATTAATAACAATAATTAGTTACAAAAATAAGTTGAATCAATTTGAGGATAGTTAATAATTTTTTTTTAATCTTACACCTTTTCTCCTAATATACGGATAATTGGGTAATCAGATCATAAAAAAGGCCCCATCAAATGAGGCCTTTTATAGATAGTTCGATTTAAAATTATTAAGTGGCACAAAATTCTTTCAACCTTCTATTTTTACTCGGTTCTCTCAATTTTTGGAGTGCTTTTTCACGAATTTGTCTGACTCTCTCTCTTGTTAAACCCATAGCATCCCCTATCTCCTCTAAAGTAAAAGGATTGTCTAGGGCTATACCAAAACTCATCATGATGACTTCTCTCTCCCTTGCAGTAAGAGTCGATAAGGCCCGTAAAGTTTCTACCTTGAGGGAATCATTGAAAACCATTTGGCCATCAGTAGGACCTGTTGTTTGGTTTTCCAGTACATCTAATAATGAACCCGACTCTTCCTCTCCAAATGGAGCATCCATGGAGGTCTGCTTTACTTCAGCCCCTAGTGTGTTTCTTATTTCATTTGGCTTCATATCCAAAATATCGGCTAATTCTTCTTCAGTAGGCTCACGCTCATATTTTTGTTCGAGCTCAGCGTAAGCCCTTCTGATTTGGTTAATGGCACCTGATTTGTTCATTGGAAGTCTGACAATTCTAGATTGCTCTGCCAGCGCCTGCATGATTGATTGCCTGATCCACCAAACTGCATAAGAAATGAATTTAAAACCCTTTGTTTCATCAAATTTTTTCGCTGCCTTTATCAAACCTAAGTTACCTTCATTAATTAAGTCATTAAGAGGTAAACTTCTATTCTGATATTGTTTGGCAACAGAAACAACAAATCTTAAGTTAGATTTTACCAATTTCTCTAACGCCAACTGATCCCCTTCCCTTATTCTCTGAGCCAAGTTAACCTCTTCGTCAGGGGTAATCATGGAAACGTTACTCACCTCCGTGAAATATTTTTCAAGGGTATGACTTTCTCTTCGATTGGTTATTGATTGGGTTATCTTTAGTTGTCGCATTCAATGATTAGTTAGATGAAACTTTAATGTTATCTTTTGAGTTCTGAAAACTTTATAAAAAGCTATTAATTACTTTAAATATAGAATCTACAAATTAAATTGCAAATAAAGTTGCGAATCTAATTTAAAATAATGATGTTTTCAACTTTTCAGGCTGCAAATTCAATTCGAAACAAATAATTGTATGACCACAAGGTAAAATTCAATAAAGTAAGCAAAGGATTAAGACATCAATCATTGATGTTTTGAATTAAACTACAATTAAAAACTATCCGTTATTAAAAATTTATAATCATTTGATAGTTCAAACCATGAAAACTGTCCATATCAATATCAACATTTAGGGCAACATTGAAACAATAAAAATAATCCATAACCTCGACAAAATGTTTTCAAACTGTTCTTTAGGATAAATAGAAATGGATAAATGATAACATCTCCATAGACCTACTTAATTGATTTATCTATGATCATAGGTCCCAGTATACTGAGACAACGAGTGAAGGTTCTTAACCTTTCACTCGCCAGTTATGATAATTCTTAATCCAACCATATCAATAAGGACTATAACCTAAATAAAACCGAGCGGAGCCTTTTGATTTTTCATTAAATAAATTTAATAAAAATAACTGAAACTACTTGAAAGTATCAGTAGGCAAATTCCTCAATAGAGTTCTGAACTATTTTTCTTTAAAAATGAATTCTCTTCGTAAGATAAATGAACCTTAAAATATGTAAAAATGCAGCAAGCGTTAAGGCCCCGGATAAAGCATACCAAATACCCGCTAAGCCCATTTCAAAATGAAACGCCAAGAGATAACTTCCTGGAACGGCACATATCCAATAAACAAAAAAAGTAATAAAAGTAGGTATTTTGACATCGGTCAAACCTCTTAAAATTCCCAAACCAACCGCTTGTAATCCATCGGATATTTGGAATCCTGCAGCTATCAATAACAAGCCAAAAGCGATTTTTTGCACCGCGTCATCATCAATATATAGCTGTATCAACCAATGCCTTGCAGTAATAATAAATATTGCTGCTAAAAACATAAAACCAGCTACCAATGCCAAACATGAAAATCCTGCCAATTTCAAATTTTTCAAGTCTTTTGCCCCCATTTGATTGGCAATTCTAATCGCTGCTGATGCTCCGAGTCCTGAAGCGGCCATATAGGTTACTGCAACCATATTCAAAGCAATTTGATGTGCTGCCAAAGCTGCAGCACTGATCCAGCCTGCCATCACTCCCGCCATTGAAAATGCTCCAATTTCAAATACATACTGTAACCCTGAGGGTACCCCGATTCTCAATAAACGATTTATTACATTCAAATCGATATTTACGCTGAAACCAAGCCACATTTCTCGTGTTAATATCATCATTAAAATGACCATAACAATTCGAGAAATTAACGTGGCATAACCTGCCCCATTAAGTCCCATTTCAAAAAATCCCCAATGCCCATAGATTAATACATAGTTCAACAATACATTTATTAAATTGGCCAATACAGAAACTATCATAGGACTTAATGTATTTGACTGTCCCTCCAAAAATTGTCTGAATGTCTGAAAAATCATTAGAGGGATCAATGATATTGAAATAATTTTTAAATAGTTAGTAGCTGCCAGTGTCACCAGTGGATCCTGACCGAAAAAAGGCAAATAGGGTATCAAGATCAAAGTAATGAATGACATCATCAAAGCTAAGAGGGTATTGACAAGTAGACCATTTTGTAAAAAAATCAAACACCTTTTTTTGTCCGATGGCTTCGTGGCGGCAACTAACGGTGTTATCGCATAACTTACCCCCAATCCAAACAGCATAAAAACATGATAAATAGCTGTTGCAAATGTAGC
>CAJWQD010000046.1 GCA_913045135.1 uncultured Flammeovirgaceae bacterium
TTTTTTATAAAAAAGGAATTAATAATTGATTTAATAACACTTGTGTTATCATTTCATTGGTATAAAAGAAAGTGAAAAAAATGAAATTCGCAACAAAAGTATTGCATGCGGGCATTGTACCCGATCCGAGAACAGGTGCTATTATGACACCCATTTTCCAAACCTCTACATACGTACAAGAGGCCCCAGGAAAACATAAAGGATTCGAATATGCGCGTACTCAAAATCCCACGAGAACAGTTTTGGAAGAAAATCTAGCTGCCTTAGAAAATGCAAAATTTGGACGTTGTTTTTCATCAGGAATGGGTGCCACTGATGCCATAATTAAATTATTAGCTCCTGGAGATGAAGTCATCTGTACTCATGACCTTTATGGGGGGACCTATCGACTTTTTACCACAATCTATAAAAACTATGGTATCATTTTCAAATTTGTTGATCTTCAAGACTTGGAAGCAGTAAAGCAAGCTTTTAATAAAAATACTAAAATGATTTGGATTGAATCTCCAACAAATCCCATGATGCGAATTGTAGATATCAGCGCCATGGTAAGCATCGCCAAAAGCTACAATAGCTGGGTTTGTGTTGATAATACTTTTTCCACACCTTATTTACAAAATCCGATTGACTTAGGTGCCAATATTGTTATCCACTCTGTAACTAAATATATCTCCGGCCATTCCGACTTGGTAATGGGTGCGGTTATCACCAATGAGAAAGCTTTAGATGATAAAATAGGGTATATTCAAAATTCTGCTGGTGCCATTCCAGGCCCTAATGATTGCTTTTTAGTCTTGAGAGGAATCAAAACTTTACACATAAGAATGGATAGACATTGTGAAAATGGAAAAAAAATAGCCCTTTTTTTGAAAGATCATCCCTCTGTCGATCAAGTATTTTGGCCAGGTTTTGTAGAACATCCCAATCACCAAGTTGCCAAGAAACAGATGCGCCAATTTGGAGGAATGATCTCATTTACGCTTAAGAATGACCACATTGATTTTGCCTTTAAGTTGATGCGAAAGCTCAAATTATTTAACCTTGCAGAATCTTTAGGCGGTGTGGAGTCATTAATTGGGCATCCCGCCAGTATGACTCATGCCTCTATTCCAAAAGAAGAAAGGTTGAAATCCGGTTTGACCGACTCACTCATCAGATTAAGTGTAGGCATTGAAGATGTTGAGGATTTAATTAAGGATTTAAAACAAGCCATAGAATCTTAAGATAAAATCTATCGCTTAATTTCAAATCCATGTGAGAGATGAATATCATTTTTTATCGATGAGGCAACGGAACAATATTTGTTTATTGCCAATGATATTATTTTTTCGGCCTCATGATTCGTAAGATCAGGCGAGTTAATTTGATAATGAATGTGTATTTCGGTGAAGGATCTCGGAGCAGACATTTTTCTTTGGCCACTAGCTTTTCCCGAAATATCATTTAGTATTTTACGCCTTTTTTTAATCATTGAGACGATGTCTACGGCAGCACAAGCAATGATCCCTGATAGTAATAATTCCATAGGAGATTGAGCTTGTTTTTTTTCTGGCCCATACATGTCAATGTCTACACGATTTTGAGTACTATTTACTGTAAAGAACTCTTCCTCTGATTTAAACCCTAAGACTACTTCCATTTCCATGTTACAAATTTACTTTCAATATATTTATAAAATGTGTGTTAAAATTAATTTTTGATTATAACTGAGAGATTTAACCGAGAGAAGAAAAATCTTAAGAAGTTAAGCCAAAATTGAATAAAAAAAAGAAAAAAAGACCCTAAATCAGTAGATCATATTAGGTTTGCATTTTTATTCACAAATAATATGATTATTCCAAAGGAACCCAAATTAACCGATGAACAACTTTCAATCGTTACGTCAATTGTAAAAAAATATGATTGTAAACTACAAGTAATTGTAGGTCATCATAGAAGCGTTTACGCCGTTTTAGGGGAAGAAAGAAAAACGATAATGATAAATAGAATACTAGGACTTGATTTTATAGACCGTTTTGATGCTGTAGATTCCCCCTTTAAATTGATGGATAGCAGTTCTGAATTGGCCCAGCACAAAATAGTTTTGGGGGATCATATAGTAGGCGAAGGCCCTTTTATCATTGCAGGACAGTGTACCATTGATCCTAAAAATCCAAATTTATTTATTGAAACTGCTCATGCAGTAAAAGAAGCAGGTGCAAAAGCAATTAGAGGTGGTGTTTGGAAGCCTCGAACCATGCCTTACTCTTACCAAGGAGATGACGCATCAGTGACAATACTTATGGAGGCTCGATCTCAAACAGGTCTGCCTGTTGATACTGAAGTGATGGATGAACATCAACTAAGAATCGCTGTAGAAGCTGGAGTTGATATTTTACAAGTAGGAGCGAGAAATGCTTTGAACTATTCATTGCTTAAAAGTATTGGTCAGATGACTCAAAATAAGAAAATTGCGGTATTATTGAAAAGATCTATGGGCATGGGTCCTGTTAACGAATTTATTGCAGCTGCAGAATATATCGCAGCCGCTGGAAATCCAGATATCATGCTATGCCCTAGGGGAACAAATCCAACTATGGATTCTTATCGTAATTATCCAGATGAGTCAATCACACCGCTGCTCAAAGAAAAGACCTGGGCACCTGTAATCGTAGATCCGTGTCACTCTGTAGGCAGAGCTAAGTATGTACCCTCAGCAGCACTGGCAGCTATCGCTTATGGAGCTGATGGTGTCATAATCGAAAGTCATCTAGACCCACAGAGAGGTATTGGGGACGATCCAAAGCAGTCTATCAAACCTAAAGTTCTAAAACAACTAATTACAGACATTAAGGCCATTTGGACAATAAAAAACAGGCCTGTAATTGCCTAAAATTTAGGATTATTTTTCTGAGCATACTTATTAATTTTGACCCAGTCATCAGCGAATAAATCATTGATTCGCTTGAGATAGTTAGTATCTATAAGTGGCCCTTTGGGTACCCAAGCTTTAGGAAAAAGTGCTGCCAAATACATTACCAAATGAAAAAATGCCCACCAGGGTCTAAATAACAGCCAATTAGATATTCTATTACTCCTTCCTCGAGGAATATATCCTACGTAATTTTGACAAAAAGATCTGAGAATCAATAATTGCTTTTCTGTGTAAGAAGCATGTACCTTCCCCAAGGAGATCTTTTCTTTGGTATAACCCGTACCCGTAAATTTTGAAATTTTATCAAAAAACGCCCATGGATCTTTTTTAAGTTCATTATGAAACAATACTAAAGGTTTTTGTTGGGTATATTTTTCAATGATTTCTAGTTTCGCATAAAAATTCAAATGCTTTTTATCCCACATTCCTTCTTGATCAGGATCTAAGGTAACGAATTCTTCAAAGCCATGGTAGCCACCATTCTTGACATACCTACGATACTGAGAAGCAATCCAACCCCCATGATCTCTAAATAAAATAATTATTTTGACATCAAAAAAATGTGATGTAAATCGTGCTACTTCATCATTAAACTGTCTGTCCATCTCACAGGATACTAAATACTTTTTTGGTCCATTTTTTCTGATAATATCTATACTACTTTGGTACTTATTTTTTGGAATATAATGAATTCCATGAAGGTTATTAAACACTTTATTTTGCAAATAAGTTGAAGCAACTTTTCCCAATCCGACATGAAAATAAATCTCCGGCTCACTCATAATACAAATTTATTGATTTCATCGAGTAAATTATCGAACTACTTAATTAACCTTAAGATAAATTATAACTTTGATCTTACAGAAATAAATCCCTTCTTTTAGAATATTCGAACTATGATCTTTTATTCCATTCAAGACGGGTGAAAATATTGTATGGCTTAGTTTTGCATTATGTCGACTGGAGAATATTTCTACTTAAAAGACCTTAATCCTTCCCAGCATGAAGGGGTGATTAATGTGAAAGGCCCTATGATGATTATTGCCGGAGCAGGCTCCGGTAAAACAAGGGTACTTACTACCCGAATTGCTTACTTGATGGATTATTATAATATAGATCCTTTCAATATTTTATCCTTAACTTTTACCAATAAAGCATCTAAAGAGATGAGAAATCGTATTGAAAAGTTGATTGGCCCAGAGGCTCGAAATATCTGGATGGGTACTTTTCATGCTGTTTTTGCCCGTATTTTACGAACTGAAGCGACACATCTAGGTTATACAAACAACTTCACCATCTATGATACAGAAGATTCTAAATCCTTGATCAAAACCATTGTCAAGAGTCTTAATCTTGATGATAAACTTTACAAAGCTAATGTGGTTTACAACAGAATCTCTAATGCGAAAAATAGATTAGTTAGCTGGAAGGAGTACAATGAAAATCCTATTTATAAAGCAGACGATGATGTCAATGGTCGACCTGAAATGGGTCGTATTTACCAAATTTATGCCCTGAGATGTTTTAAAGCTGACGCTATGGACTTTGATGATTTATTATTTAAAACCAATATCTTGTTTCAGGAACATCTTGATATACTTAATAAATACCAACAACGCTTTCACTATGTAATGATTGATGAGTTTCAAGATACCAACATCTCACAATACATGATTGCCAAAAAGTTGGGTGCAGTAAGGCAAAATATATGTGTGGTCGGTGACGATGCCCAAAGTATTTATGCTTTTCGTGGGGCAGATATTCAAAATATTTTAAATTTTGAAAGGGATTATCCAGACCTCCAACTCATCAAACTCGAGCAAAATTATCGTTCTACAAAAAATATTGTTCAAGCTGCCAACTCATTGATCGATAAAAATACAGCCCAACTCAAAAAGGATGTTTGGACTAAAAATGAATCGGGTGAATTGATTGAACTCATTAAGTCAGCCTCCGACAATGAAGAAGGCAAATTGGTTGCTTCCTCTATCTTTGAAACTAAGATGAAAAACCATGCATTAAATACAGATTTTGCTATTTTATACCGAACTAACAGCCAGTCCAGAGCGATGGAAGAGGCATTAAGAAGAATGAATATTAAATACCGCGTGATTGGGGGCCTTTCTTTCTATCAAAGAAGAGAAATAAAGGATTTGATCGCCTACATCCGTTTTGCCGTCAACTCCAATGATGAAACGGCATTGAGGAGAATCATTAACCTACCCAAACGAGGTATAGGTCCTGGGACAGTTGAAAAGCTTTTTGTCACTGCCGAAGAGCAGGGAGCGGATATCTGGGATGTTCTCAGCCACGCTCAGGAACTATTTGGAGGCAGAGCAGCCAATCAAATTGAAACATTTGTAGATTTAATCAAAAATTTCAAGATTACCGTCAAAAGCAAAGATGGATACGAGGCTGCCTCTATCATTGCAAAAAATTCTGGTTTACTCAAAGAACTCTATGATGATAAAACTGTAGAAGGACTAAGTAGGTTTGAAAATGTACAGGAATTACTCAATGCAATCAAAGAATTCGTCGACGATCAAGAGCACGAAAATAAATCGCTCGCCTCTTTTCTTCAGGATGTCACCCTATTGACAGATGAGGACCGAAATAAAAATAACGACGATACTGTAACCTTAATGACCATACATATGGCTAAAGGCCTAGAATTTCCTTATGTCTATGTAGTGGGGCTGGAAGAAGAACTCTTCCCATCTCAAATGATGTTGAGCAGTCGTGCAGATCTTGAAGAAGAACGTCGCCTTTTTTACGTTGCCATTACTCGAGCAGAAAAAAAACTCCATTTTAGCTATGCATTGAATCGATACCGATATGGAAGGTTAAAAAATTGTGAACCCAGTCGTTTCCTCCAAGAAGTTGACACTAATCTAATTCATGTCAATAGGAAGTTCGTGAGCGAGGCAACCATTCCCGTCTCAAACCCACAATATGCTCGCAACTTTATCAAGCAAAATTTCAATAAAACTCCTAGGAAAAAAATACCCGATCATAAACCCTCCAGCGATTTCAAACCGAGTGATGTCTCTGATCTTGCCGGTGGTATGAAAGTCGAGCATCCCAAATTTGGATTTGGAAAAGTCATTAACATCGAGAATAATGGAACCAGTAAAAAAGCCAATATTGATTTTGATTTACACGGCCAAAAAACATTATTGCTATCCTTTGCTAAACTCCGTATCATCTATTAAAAGTATGAAAAAAAGATATAACTTAAGTGGCACAAAGCTTTAAAATTATAAGGGCGGTGTTGCGCGAAGGGTATGTATCCAATTTGAGAGAATTTTATATATGGAAGTAAAATAATGATGGATATCTATGCCTAAATCAAAAAATGGACCAATTATTCTTCCTCAAAAATATTATCATCAATATTTCATAGAAGTCATAGCGTTCGTACAAAAACACTCAGCCCACTTGATGGGGCCTGAGGAAGAACAATTTATCCTGGATTTCAATAAACTTAGTTTGGATGCACAATGTCTTTTCATCCGTTTGAGTAATCGAAAAGGACCTTATTTTAGATTAGACAAATTAAAATATGATGAGATATCATCTATTGAGGCAGCGACAAAAGAACTAGAATTTTCTGAGTTTATATCAAGCAAATTCGATCTTAATGAAAAAATATTTGAGGTCTTCACCAAGACAGAGCTCAAAGCTATTTACACACACCTTAATTGGAGTAAACAAACCAAAAAAGACGGAATTATTCAATTAAATAAAATACAAAATCATAACTCTATTTTAACTCAATTCCCTTTGATAGAAGTCATGCGCCAAGAAGTACTAGAATTTATTAAAATGCTTTATTTTGGGAAATACAAAAAACAGATGACTGAATTTGTAATAAGGGACATAGGTTATATTAAGCTCGAAACATTAGATGAAACACAATTTACCCCCTGGTTTGAAAGTCGGAAAGAAGCCCTTGCTGCCTTTACATTAAATAAATTAAATAGTTTAGTAAGAAGGGCTCTGACTGAAACCAATGCCATAGCTGTACATGATACACTAGTTATGATCCCTTGGCAAGAATATTTACTTAGCCTAAAAACACATCAAATTGGAGATCAGTTGTTTCTGTTAATGGGAAAACAATTGGAACGCGAAGAAGCCTATACATTAGCCTTGCACTATTACCAGTTAGCAACTAAGCATCCGGCTCGTGAGCGCCAAATAAGAATTTTAAATAGAATAGGTGAAGTTGCAAAGGCCCAAAGTCTAGCAATCGATATCATGGAACAGCATTTGAATCCCAGTGAATACTTGTTTGCCAAAGATTTCCTTAACAAAAAAAGTATCCGAATAAAACGTAGCACTTCAAAAAAGTTAAGCGAAGCAACCCCCATTGAGATTCCATTTATTGCAGATCGGAGCATAGAGCAAGCAGCATTGCAATTTTACAAAAATTTAGGGTTTAATGGCATTCATGGCGAAAATTACTTGTGGAAAAGTCTTTACGGCCTAATTTTATGGGATCAAATTTTTGACCAAAGTATCGGCGTTTACCATAACCCAATTCAAAGAGGTGCATCAGATCTTTATACTACATCGTTTTATGAAAAAAGAAAAGATGCGATTCTAAAAAATCTAAAATCTTTTCGAAGTAAAAAATCTATGATCGAATCTCTCGAGAAGAGATTTGAGGAAAAATTCGGCATAACTAATCCCATGATCTATTGGAATTCAAAGATCAAACAGCATTTAGTCCAATTGATTTTAAACCTCCCTTTCAAGGCACTTAAAAAAATTCTGATCGAAATGTCAAAAAACTTAAAAGACAATTCAACAGGATTTCCAGATTTATTTGTTTGGAAAGAGAATGCATATTATTTGTATGAAATCAAATCGCCTAATGACCATCTATCCTCCCAACAATTATTTTGGCTGAATTTCATGCAATCAATAGGAATCAGAGCAAAGATTATTCGGATTAGATATAAAACAGAAATCCATGGAATACAAAAATCTCCAAAAATTCACTCCTAGCTTTATATGATTTATTTAGTTTGTCAAAAACAATTTAAGTCGTGTAAAAACGATCTTGAATCACAAATGAAATCATTGAGAACATTATTAAGCGGTATTGATTCATTTAGAGTATTATTTTAAGGATTTTCGTTAATTTGTCAGCTAATCCAATTTAACATATGCATCAATCTAGAGATACGACCATCATTCAAGCTTTTATACCTGTTGTATTTTTAGTTATTTTTATCTCAATAAATGTCTTCATATTTGGAGATAATGCACTAGACGGATCTAACCAGATTATACTAATTCTTTCTGCAGGTGTTGCCGCTATTGTAGCTGGTCAAAATGGTCATAAGTGGCTTGATTTGCGTACTGGGATAATTAAAAGTATCGGCTCAGCTATGAGCTCAATACTGATATTGCTCATGATTGGTGCACTTACAGGAACCTGGTTGCTCAGTGGCGTGGTACCGGCAATGATCTATTATGGCCTTCAAATATTAAATCCTAATGTATTCCTTTTTGCAGCCTGTATCGTATGCATCATCGTTTCAATGGCAACGGGAAGTAGTTGGACAACTGCCGCGACAGTCGGCATCGCTTTGATTGGCATTGGTAAAGCTATGGGTATCCAAGAGGGGATGATCGCAGGAGCCGTATTGTCGGGAGCTTATTTTGGAGATAAGATGTCTCCATTATCAGATACGACCAACTTGGCTCCAGCCATGGCGGGAACGGATTTATTTACCCACATAAAATATATGGGTTACACTACTGTACCTTCAATAACAATTACCCTTATCATCTTTCTAGCCATCGGATTAAAATTTGAAGGCCAAATTGAAACTACACAAACCGATCTAATTCTAAATGCAATCACTGAAAAATTTGAAATCAATTTATGGCTCTTTTTAGTTCCGATGATAGTTATTTTTTTAATTGTAAAAAAAGTGAATGCATTGCCTTCATTACTTTCTGGAGCATTATTAGGAGGTATTTTCGCCTTAATCTTTCAACCTACGATAGTGGCAGAAATAGGTGGTGGCACAAATGCCCGTGCAATGTATGTAGGAATTATGAAAGCGCTATATGGTAGTATGTCTATTGAGACGAGTAACGAAATGGTCACCGAGCTTTTGCATTCAAAAGGAATGTCTGGTATGCTGGGGACTATTTGGCTCATTCTCTCGGCGATGGTTTTTGGTGGCGTGATGGAAAAGGCGGGCTTCCTTAAAAAAATTGCAGAAACACTGCTAACCTTGGTCAGCTCTATTGGATCTTTAGTCGCTTCTACCGTCGGAACTTGTGCTTTTTTCAATATCACGGCCTCTGATCAATATTTAGCTATTGTAATTCCTGGACGAATGTATGCGGACACCTATAAAAAAAAAGGATTAGCTCCAGAAAATTTAAGCCGTACCTTGGAAGATTCAGGTACCGTTACTAGTGTATTGGTTCCTTGGAATACCTGTGGTGCTTATCATGCCAACGTCTTGAGTGTAGCCACATTGACCTATCTACCCTTTTGCTTTTTCAATATCATAAGTCCCTTCATGAGCATCTTTTTTTCCTACGCAAATATTAAACTCAAAAAGTTAATTTACTCAGATCGAAGACTATGACCTTTCCGCTATCAATAACTAAAGAAGCAATCGCACAACTACCACTAATTAAGTTTGATGGTCCAATTCACGTAATTAATGACCATAAAGAGATGTTTCGAGCGATCAAAAAATTAAAGAAGCAGAAAATAATTGGCTTTGATACAGAAAAAAAACCTACTTTCAAAAAAGGGCAATACCATCCAACGGCGTTGATTCAATTAAGTACAGCTACAGAAGTCTTTCTGTTCAGAATAAATAAAATAGGCCTTCATGAAGATCTCATATTACTTTTTGAATCTGATAAAATTGCAAAAATTGGAGTAGGTATGCGCGGCGACCTAATGGAACTTAAACAAATACGAACTTTTACTCAAAACAAATGCATTGACTTAAATGATCTGATGCCCACGTTAGGAGTTAAAAAAATTGGAATTAGAAATCTGGTCGCTATACTTCTTGAGAAACGAGTTTCAAAAAATCAACAAGTTT
The DNA here is from genome assembly GCA_913045135.1 of uncultured Flammeovirgaceae bacterium. Lineage (GTDB taxonomy): Bacteria > Bacteroidota > Bacteroidia > Cytophagales > Cyclobacteriaceae > UBA4465. The sequence goes on from CAJWQD010000046.1 coordinate 10,006, forward strand.
CAAATTGGGAAAATTCCGTACTCACTCGTAGTCAACAACAGTATGCTGCTACAGATGCTTGGGTCTGCTATGAAATGTATGTATTGTTGTTAGAGAAAGGTTATATTCAGAGAAAATGAAAATCTATAACATTGAAAAAATAGAAATACTCACTCCCATGGATGGATTCAGAGGTCGTATGGTGCATACACGTGACTTGACAATCGCATTTTGGGAAATAGATAAAAATTCCATTTTGCCCTTACACAAACATATAAATACTCAAACCTCGCACGTAGTTTCTGGTAAATTAGAATTGACTATCGGTGGTTTAACAAAAGTGTTGAATGCTGGCGAACTCGTGGTAATCAATTCCAATGAGCTACACTCTGGGAAAGCATTGACACCATGTTATGTGATAGATACCTTTTCTCCACCCAGAAAAGACTACATTCAAACACGCGACTAACTTATTTAATGTCATGGACTTAAATGACATTCATTTTGAAATAAGCAATTCTTAAATATTATAATTTG
>CAJWQD010000047.1 GCA_913045135.1 uncultured Flammeovirgaceae bacterium
ATTGTTAATTATATTTACTTTAATGAAGAGGCTATTATTAATTTGGGTCCTATCCCTATTTTACTTCGCTTGTAGTAAAAGTGATGACAACTCCACTTTAGCTCCAGTAAAATACACAGTCTCTTTTTTAGCCTCAGAGGGGGGAAGCGTTGATACTTCTGGAGGTCTGTATAATGAAAATACATCTGTTTTAATCACGGCAACTCCGGACGAGGGATATGAGTTTTCGGGTTGGACTGGAACCACCCTTACGGGAAGCATTATAAATGTAAAAGTAACATCTAATCAAACTATCACGGCTAATTTTATAAGGTCTATTTATTCCCTTACTATTGATATTGTTGGAAAAGGAGAAATTATGCAACAAATCATTAATTCGAAAAGAGAAACGGAAGAATACGAATCCGGTAAAACAATAAGGCTTACCGCAACCCCGCAAAGTGATTTTTTATTTTATGATTGGGGCTACCTTCAGAATGATACCATTAAAAACAGTTATGATAACCCATTTGAACTTGTAATGGACAGTTCAAAGACAGTGACTGGTACATTTGAGGAAAAGCTTCCTATAGTAAACCCTGAGAATACAGACAAAAATAACACAGTAGGAAAATGGAAGATAAGAAAGAAAGGCCCAGGTACGAGACGTTTTTCTGGTAAAGCTGTAGATTGTGAGGTAAATGAGATTATATTCAGATCTAATAATTCATTCACAATAATTACCGAAACTTCAACCATAACAGGTCTATATGCAATTGATTCGGAAACTTCAATAAGCTTGAATCAGGGGGGTACAAATATTGGAAACCTTACTGAGCTTATTTTAACAGAGAGCTATATAAGTTTTAAAATTGACCTTACAGGAGTATGTGACGAACAATTGGAGGCAGATAAAGATAAAACTTACGATGAAACGACAGACTCTTTGGCAACCAATACTGGATCTTCCACTTCAGAATTAGAATCCTCTACCATAAACCTAGAACCCTGTAAAATTGAAACTAGTCTTAATTCAGATAATGCTAATCAAACCATAGGCGTTGGAGATTCGATTCAAGACATAACAATTGATGTAACTGTAGGATCAACTTGTACTGAAACACTTAGTGTTAGCTCATCAAATCTTCCCGAAGGAGTAACGGTCAGTCTTGATAACAATCAAATAACCATTCAGGGGACTCCATCTTCTAATTCAATTGGAAGCTTTGACTATGAAATAATTTTAAATTTAGCTGATCCTGAGGCAATTTTGACAGGTTCGATAATAGTTGATAATAATACTACAACTGAAACAAATCAAAATTCAGGTGGAGGTGGAACCGATAGCTCATCAAATACAACTAATGATAATATAATTTCAAGTTCCCCTGATAGCTCTACATCAAGTGATACTGTCAGTCCAGTTCAAACTCTTATAGGTGAATCTACTGTTACATTGTATGTTGGAGATAGATACATAGAACAAGGAGCATTTGGTATTGATGATGTTGATGGAAACATCTCAAACCTAATGGAAATTGATAATCAATCAGTTAATACCTCTTCCCCTGGAACTTACATTGTAAGTTATGATACAAAAGACGCTGCGGGTAACCAAGCTATTACAATTTATAGAACAGTAATTGTTTTAGAAAATACCTCAAACATTGATACATCAACATCCTCGTCAACAAATTCTGGAACCTCAACCGTTACATCTGATACAAATTCAACATTAGATACATTTACAATTAATGTGACTGCATCAAGTAGTAGTGACTATACTCTTAGTGGATCTGACCGAATTGGTTCAGTCTCCGGAGCAGATCCATCAGTAACTGTTAATGTTGGAGATAATCTCAATTTTTCTATTGATGCCATTGGACATCCTTTCTATCTGAAAACAGTCCAAGGAACTGGAATTAACGACTTAATCAGTGACGTATCAAACAATGGTATAGTTGAAGGAACAGTATCTTGGTCACCAACTGTCGCTGGTACCTATTATTATCAATGTTCACTCCATAATGCTATGTATGGGGTTATTAATGTAAATTAATATGTAAAAAAACTACTATCTAAACCACTATTCAATTTAAGAAGAATTTAAATTCTAGTTTTCAATAAAATTTTTAATGATAGCCTTTGATTTTTCGTAATACTGATCAAAACCATGACCAGCCCCCTCAAGCTTATAATGAACTAGTTGACCATCTAAATAAGAAAATTTATAAATGTTTTCGAATTCCTGAGTAGGCTCAGTAATTTTATTACCATGGTAACCCATAGTATTCGCCCAAATAAAAGCAACATCCTCTGCGTTTAGAAAAATGTAATTGAAAACACCAATACCTCCGTAATAGGGACAGGCAGTATCCTCTGTTCCTGCAAAGCTTAAAATTTTCCTATCAATGGGAGGTTTCATCTGGAGATCGTACTTATAAGAAGCACTATTGGATCTCGACCAAAATAATCCATCTCTGAACTGTAGTGTGTTTAATTGACTGAATAAACAAACTGCTGTTTTGAAGCTCTTTGTTTGAAGATCTATTAATAATTGGTTAACTAAAGCAGCCCCATTTGATGAACCAATAATTGAAATTTGACTGGTGTCTATATTCTCTAATTTATCCAAGTGGGTGATTATTTTATCAATAAAATCAACATCTGGAGCTTTAGAAAATTCTTTTCCTATATTCCAACTAGACTCATATCCTTGGGGTGCAATTATTACATGATTGGTAAGATAACTGAATTCATTTATAAATTTATTTCCTTGCCCTCCATTACCATGCAAGACGATGGCGACCGGATGACTATTATTATTTTTTTCTGGATATTTGTAATATACGTTTCTTTTGTATCCATTTGGTTCTTGAAACCAACTCTGACTGATTTGAAAAAATTGAATCTCAGAGGAAGAAGATTCCAAATAACTTTCAAGATTAGATTCATCTTGGGATAATGGATTATTTTCTAAAACACTCTGCTCAACACTTGAACAATGAATAGAGAATAATACAAATAGGACTGGTATGACTTTTTTCAACTTTATTTTTTAAAATTATTTAGATAAAAATAAACAGAATACAATAGATTTAAGTAGACAAATTACTTAAACAATTAATAATTTATAGATCATGAAACCCAAATCATATTACAAGCCCAATTAAAATCTCATTTAAAGATTTGATTTTTGTAATAATTTTTTAAAAGGATTAAGTAATTAGTTATTAAAAAAAATTTTGAAAGAATACTGTATCTTAGAACAAAACAAATAAATCTCTACCTTTTTGAAAGCTTTACTATCACTACTTGCTTTGATTTTGATTTCATGTCAAAACCTACCCCAAAAAAAACCAAACATTATATTAATAATGACGGATGACCAAGGTTGGGGACAAACAGGCTATTACAACCACCCTGTTTTGGATACACCTAATTTAGATACTATGGCAGCAAATGGGATTCGTTTTGATCGTTTTTATGCGGCTGCACCCGTTTGTTCTCCAACGAGGGCAAGTATTCTAACTGGAAGGACAAACAATCGTACAGGTGTGCCTTCTCATGGGTATGCCCTTCGTACCCAGGAAAAAACATTAGCTGTAGCCTTAAAAAAGGCAGGGTATTCGACAGCACATTTTGGAAAATGGCACTTGAATGGTCTGCGTGGTCCTGGGGTACCAATATTAAAAGAAGACTCCCACAGTCCAGGAAAATTTGGTTTTGACCATTGGCTTACTGTAACAAATTTTTTTGATATAAATCCTTTAATGAGTGAAAACGGTTCTTTCGTAAATTTTAAGGGAAATACATCTGATATTATTGTGCGAGAAGCTTTAGCATTTATTGAGAAAAAAAGTAAACAGAATCTACCCTTCTTCACGGTCATATGGGATGGTTCACCTCATGATCCTTTTGTGGCAAGTGAAGAAGATCGAATAAAATTTCATGATTTGGATGAACCAAGTCAACATCACCATGGAGAAATAGTTGCATTTGATCGGAGTTTAGGTCTTCTACGCCAAAAACTTCGAAACTTGGATTTGGCAGAAAATACAATTCTATGGTATTGCAGTGATAACGGTGGTTTATCTGAAGTGCAACCCAATAGCGTTGGTGGATTAAGGGGTTCAAAAGGGACTATTTATGAGGGAGGATTAAGGGTCCCAGGAATCATAGAATGGCCAGCGGTAATCCAACCCAGAGTGACCCACTATCCTGCATCAACCATGGATATTTTTCCAACCATAGCTGATATTTTAGAGTTACCTGAAGATGATTTATTAGGGCCCATTGATGGAGTTAGTCTAAAACCAATCTTTAATAATAATTTAGATAAACGTATTAAAAAAATTCCTTTTAGTTTTAAAGATCAGGGCGCATTACTGGATAATAATTATAAATTAATAGCGTCCAGCATCGCAAAAAACGAATTTGAATTATATAATTTGAAAGATGATCCTATTGAAAGTCATGACCTAGCCTCTGAACATCCAAAACTCTTTGAGCAAATGAAAAAGGAATTTGTAGAGTGGAATGAAACTGTAGAATTTAGTAGGCAAGGTAAAGATTATCCTGAGGGAAAAGTCCTCAAAAATCCTAAATCCCATTTTTGGATGAAAGATGAACGTTATCAACCCTATTTGGAAGAATGGTTGGAACGTCCAGAATACAGAAGCCGTATACTTAAAGGAAGTTAAATTAAGGGGAGGTAATTGTGATCATACTTTTTGGTTCGGGGTAATTATCCAATATTTTTGACATTCTATTGATTACATCTTGATTTTTTTTAGCAATATTTATCCTTTCTTGGGGATCATTTTCATAATCGTACAATTCATAGACCGTATTATTTTTTTCCTTTAAATGGGTCCAACGTATCATCCTGTACCTTTTATTTCTGATGGCTTCTCCCAAATAACCTTGTCTAATATACGCGTGATAAATATGATCTTTGACAGGTATAGAGGGGTCTTTGAGTAACGGTGTCAAACTTTTACCATCAAGTTCTTGAAGGGGTACTTTTCTTTCCAAATTTGCCAAATCAGCCAGTGTGGGAAACAAATCTACCGTTTCCACTGTCTGATTGCAAACACTTCCCTCTACTGTTATTCCGGGAGCCTTAATAATGATTGGTATTCTTGTAGATTGTTCATAGTTAGTATGTTTAGTCCAAATTCCATGATCCCCCAAATGCCATCCATGATCTCCCCACAAAACAATTATAGTGTTTTCATCTAAACCTAAATTTTTAATCTCCCTCATCACACGACCCAATTGCTTGTCCATATAACTTATACTCGCATAGTATCCGTGAATCAAATTTCTTTTGAGTTCCTCCTCATAGGGTAATTCACTAGAAGGATCAATAGGTTTAAAATTATTGATCTCTCCTCCCCTCTTCACTGCAAATGAGGGGGCATCCAAAGGGGATATTTCATACTCTGGTAAAGGAAGCTGATTCTTGTCGTATAAATCCCAATATTTTTTGGGAACACTAAAAGGAAGGTGGGGTCTGATGAATCCAATAGCCAAAAAGAAAGGTTGATTTTTATCTTTACTTAATGCTCTTAACCTTTCGATAGCATGTCTTGCTATTCGACCATCTGCATAGGCCTCGTCCGACACATCTGGAGCCTCCCATGCTGCGCCTCGAGGTAGCTTTTTAATGTCTATTTTATCCTTTGCATATAAATTATAATTTTCAAATAAGGCCTCCTCTCTGGTTAGTTCTTCATAGTTGCTTTCAGGGACGATATACTCTATTACCTTTTCACTATGATGAGGAATACTCCATGAATCTTCATCATTGGTATTTCCATGTCCCACATGATAAACCTTTCCGATAGATTCCGCATGATATCCATTGTTTTTAAACAATTGAGGTAATGTCTCCATTTCAGGATAGACTTCTCTAAAATTGACCCCAAATCGATATAAACCAGTGGAAGTAGATCTTTTGCCAAGCATAAAATTGTAACGTGATGCTACACAAACGGCTTGATTGGCATATGCGTAATTAAACCGCATTCCCAGCTTTCCCAATTTATCGATATTGGGACTTTTAGAATAAGAATCATTAAAGATCCCCAAATTGGGTTTCAAATCATCTACCATAAACACGATAATATTTGGACTATTTAAATTGTCAGAATTCTTTTGTGCAAACAGGCTAAAAAAACAAAGGAATAGAAAAAAAACACAACTTAATTTTCTCATTATAGCATTCATTTGTTATAAAATAGTTTTCGTAGGGTATTAAGGCTTTAATTCGTATTTTGTTAGACTACCACTAACAATTATATTAAAATGAGATTTATAATTCTGCTTTCGTTTCTGTTTTTATTGATGTCTTGCAAATCAAAAAATAATAATATAAAAACAAACAAAAATATATTACCTAATATAGTAATATTTATCGGCGATGACATGAATTGGAACGACTGTGAGCCATATGGAAGTAAAGTAGTAAAAACGCCCAATATCCAAAAAATGGCTAATGAGGGGATGAGTTTCGACAATATGTTCACTTCAACTGCAATGTGTGCCCCTACTCGTCAACAACTCATGACAGGATTGTATCCTGTAAGAAGTGGTGCCTATCCTAATCACTCTATAGTTTACGACGGTGTAAAAAGTTTTGCCCATTACTTTAGAGACCTTGGATATCAAGTCGCTTTGATAGGAAAGCAGCATTATGGTCCTGCCGATTCTTTTCCCATAAAATATTTAGGAGGAGTACAACACGACACAGGCATTGACGGAGATGACATTGATTTAGGTAAGATTGAACCCATAGTATCTAGCGATAAGCCTTTCTTTTTGGTAATAGCTCAAAATCAGCCCCATTCCCCATGGAATAGGGGATCCAATAAATATAAAGAAGAGGATTTGACCATTCCTGAATACATGGTAGACTCTCCCATGACTCGTTCTCATCTCAGTTCATATTACAGTGAAATTACCTACATGGACAGTCTACTTGGCAAAACGCTTGACATTATTAACAAAGTTGAAAAAACAGATAATACCATTTCAATATTTACCAGTGAACAAGGCTATGCATTTCCTTATGGTAAATGGACCTGCTATGACTTAGGGTTGAAAACTGCTTTTATTGCCAAATGGCCTGGCAGAATTAAGCCAAATACAAGAAGTAAGGCCACCGTTCAATATGTTGACATCATACCCACGCTACTGGATGCTGTGGGTCAAAATCCATTAGAATTTGATGTCGGTATGGCAGATGCCTTTGGAAATAGAAATTTTGATGGAAAAAGTTTTTTTAATGTCATTAAAGGGAAAACCGAAAAACATAGAGATTATACTTATGGGATACATACTACTAGAGGAGTAATAAATGGGTCTGAATCTTATCCCATTCGATCTGTTCGCTCCAAAAAGTATAAGTACATTCAAAACTTGAGTCACAATAATCTATTTTACAATATCCTTACCGCCGAGGATAAACAAAATCCTATTTCTTTACTCTATCAATCATGGCTTAAAAATGCTGTAAATGAAGAACAATTGAATTGGGTAAAACATTATAAAAAAAGACCTTTTGAAGAATTATATGATTTGGAAAATGATCCCTACGAAAAAAACAATCTTGCCGATCAAGCTGATTATCTTGAAATCAAAAAAAGTTTAGAGGCTCGACTTCATTCTTGGATGGATCAACAGGGGGACTTAGGCATTGAGTCCGAAATGAAAGCCATCTACAGACAAGATAGAACAGGAAAGGGAGAGTGGTTTTCTTACATTCAAAAATTAAAATCAAAAATTTAGTTAACTATCATTTCTAAAATTATGAATAGAAAAAAAAGCCTCTTAGCAAAGTTAGTTTTGATTATTTCTATTTCCCTCGTTCAATGTGAACCAAATAAAGTTGAAGATCAAGAGCGTGATCGACCAAATATTATAATCATATTGGCGGATGATATGGGATATTCTGATTTAGCTCCCTACGGCGGGGAAATCAATACCCCTAACCTAACCTCTCTAGCAAAAAATGGAATGAAGTTCACTCAATTTTATAATGCCGCCAGATGCTGCCCCACAAGGGCATCGCTGTTGACAGGGAATTACCCCCATGAAACTGGAATAGGTCACATGACAAATCCTCCAAGTGATGTGAATGGTCATAACTATGGTGTACCAGAATACCAAGGAAAACTCAATTCCAATGTTGTAACGATTTCTGAGGTTTTAAGACAGGCAGGCTATACTACTCTGATGAGCGGAAAATGGCATTTGAGCTTTTTTGATAAAAATCAATGGCCTCTTCAAAGGGGTTTTGACAAATTCTATGGTTTCATATCGGGTGCAGGAAACTATTTTAAACCTGAGGCACCAAGATTCATCTTTGAAGGGAATGAAAAAATAGATATCAAAGATGAAAACTTTTATACCACAGATGTATTCACAGATAAAGCCATTGAGTTCATAGCAGAAACAAAAAAAGAAAATACGGAAAAACCTTTTTTTCTATATTTATCTTACAATGCTCCCCATTGGCCACTTCAAGCTCCTAAATCGGACATAGATAAATATCGAGGTAAGTACATCAATGGTTGGGAAAAACTTCGTGAGGAGCGTTACAGTCGAATGAAAGAGATGGAATTGATCGACTCCTCATGGGAATTAAGCTATGATAATATCGTTTCTTGGGATTCCTTAACTGAGGAAAAACGTGAGGAAATGGATCTTAGAATGGCTATCTATGCAGCAATGATTGACCGAATGGACCAGAATATTGGTAGATTGGTTGATGATCTTAAGAAAAAAAATATTTTTGAAAATACCATTATCATGTTTTTGAATGATAATGGTGCCTGTGCAGAATTTGATATGCTTGGCACAGGTCCAAAAGAACAATTAGAAACCAAAGAGGGGTATAGATTAAGTTACGGTAAGGCCTGGGCATATGCTTCGAACACCCCCTACAGATCCTACAAGCACTGGGTTCATGAGGGTGGAATTAGTACCCCATTCATCGTGCATTGGCCTATGGGAATATCAGAGAACATTAAGGGTCAAACCATTAACCAATATGGATTTTTGCCCGATATCATGGCTACCTGTCAAGAATTGGCAAAAACTCAACACCCTAGAGATTATAATGGTAATAAAATCAAGCCGATTTCAGGTAAAAGCCTACTCCCTATATTCTCTGGTTCTACAGAGGAAATTCACGACGAACCCATATTTTGGGAACATGAGGGCAACAAGGCAGTTCGTTTAGGAAATTACAAGTTGGTTCAAGATTGGGAAAAAGGAAACCCCAATAATTGGGAGTTATACAATTTGACTACCGATAGAACAGAGCAAAATAATCTAATTTCACAACTGCCCGATAAAGCCAATGAAATGATCGCAATGTATAATGAATGGGCCAATCAATTAAAGGTGCTTCCTTGGGCAGAAGTTGAGGATATTTTAAAAAACAAAAAATAAACACGATACGTTAGGATCACTTTTCCTGTTTGGGCAGGTGAGTTTTGAGCTCAGCTACTACATCCTTATAACCTTCTTTGTCTGATAAATTGGACCATTCGTGGGGGTCCTTTTGGTGGTCATACAATTCACTCCCTCCATCTTGATATTGAATGTAACGCCACATTCCTGACCTTACAGCATGATTCCCTTTTCCATAGGTAGTGAGTACAGGCCTATCCCATTCCATGGTCGGGTTTTTCAATAGAGGTACTAAACTTTTCCCATCCAAATCATCTTTTTCTGGAAGACCACTAAGGTCAATCAAAGTGGGGAAAATATCGATAAGACTTACTGGCGCATCGCAAATTTTATTTTGTGAAATCTTAGCGGGGAAAGAAACAATAAATGGGACATGGGTAGTATCTTCCCAAAGAGCTTGTTTGCGCCAGTGTTGCTTTTCTCCAAGATGCCAACCGTGGTCTCCCCAAAGGACTACAATTGTATTTTCAGCATATTTACTTCGCTCCAGTGCATCCAGGATTTTACCTACATAATCATCCACAAAACTTATGGAGGCCAGATAGGCTTGAACTCCTTTCTGCCATTGATCGTATTCCAGTACAAGATCATGATCTTGAATTCCCTCATTTAGATCCGATCCCCAAGAAGCAGAATACCGCTCCCGAGCAAATCTTTTTCCAAATTCGGGAAGGTCATCCCGGTCATTTGTTATGGTTTTGGGAAGAATAATTTCTTCCAATGGGTAGCGGTCAAAATATTTCTGAGGGACATACCAGGGCAAATGTGGTCTAAAAAATCCACAAGCCAAGAAAAGTGGTTGGGCATGATTTTTTTTTAGTTCTGATATCGCCCAATTCGTTGTCATAACATCTTGCATCTCGCCGTCATCAGCACTTATTGGCCCCCAATTAAACCATCCCTTTCCAGTACCAACCATTGGTAAACTTTTATCCT